>JAKSTK010000040.1 GCA_024402615.1 Treponema sp. | reverse complement strand
TCATGATGGCAGTATCTGCTTCACCACGCATACCAACTGTAATTACATTTTCAAACTTTCCGTTTCTCTTTAAACCGTCTTCCCAGAATTTTGTAATACCAGCTTCATTTGAACGGAAATTCCATGCATCACCGTAAATAGAATCTTTACCACGGAGGTATCTGTATTCTTCACCGGCACGACAACAAGGTTCGTGGTGACTAGCGCCCATAACTACACCCATTTCGTCTGCCAGTTCTGCATTGGCAAGTCCAGGACCATCATCACTAAAGCGACCAGACCACATTGCAGGCCACAAATAGTTACCTTTCATACGAAGCAAAAGTTCAAAAACATGCTCGTACATTTTTGCATTAAAGCCGCCAAAATTATGATTACACCAGTTTCCTGTTGCAGGCCATTCATCATTTATGAAAAAACCTCGGAAACGAACAGAAGGTTCTTTTGAAACAAAAAATCCAGCCTTAAATTCTACTTCTGATTTTTTTGCAGGAAGTACATCTGCCCAGTCAACCAGTGGAGAAACTCCCATAAGTTCAGAAATATGGAAGAGACCGTAAATTGTTCCACGTTTATCTGAACCGGCAATAATAATTGCTTTTTCGGTTACAGCAAAAATATAACTTTCTCTCTTATTCTGGATTTTTTTAAGATCAATTTTATTTTTTTCGGCAATTTTAGTAATCAATTCAGACTTACCGATTGTACCAAAAATTACAGCATTTTCTTCTGAATCACTGAATTCTGGCTTTGCACCAATCACAAGGAAAATATCATTACAAACTTTACCGGCAATCTTTTTTACTCCGGAAAATTCATTATCATCACAAGCAAATACAATGGAACTTTTTCCATTTACATTAGAAACTTTCATTTAAGAACCTCTACTAGTATTCTAGTATATTTGTTGAAATATTTCAGTAAGAAATAAATCTGATTACGATTTATTATAAAGGAAAATTCTGGTTATTCTTTTTCTGACTCAATTTTCTGCTGTCTTTTGGCAATTTCTTCTTCAAAGCCTTTAAGGGCGGCAAATGGCAAAAAGATTTTAGCCCGGTCTTCCAGTTTCATTCTTGGATGCAGAAGGTTTTCTGCTTTGGGCCAGGTTTCATTAATAATATCAGCATATTTATCTTCATCTTTTCTGTATGAATTACTATTCTGAATCATGCTCTATGCCCTCCAATCTGCTTATTTCTGTCTAATGTTGTAGCTCCTTCTTCAAGATTGTGAGCTTTTAACAAAGAGTTTTTACCAAACTTTTTCTGAATACCAAGAATTGCATTTTGAATACTCTTTTCTTTTTCATCTTCCAGACAATCATCAAATAGGGTTGCCTGAACTTCATTTTCGGGAATTACATTTCCGGCAGTAATATTAATCCTTCTAACCAGAAGCCGTTTATCTATTATTCTGTCATAAACTTCCAGAACCCCGGCCATTACTTTAGAAATAAGATTTGTCTGAACACCAAGTGCCGCGGTTCCATGAACAGGCTTTGGAATCTGTCGTCCGTAACGGTCAGTATCCACAACCCCTTTATAATTATCATCAATACTGGAAGCATCATAACCAATCATAAGAACAAAAGTGTCAGAGCAAATTCCTTTATCAACCATATCCAGAACCAGCAGCTCCGTCATTTCTTTTACAATCAGCCGGGCTTTTTCCCAGTCGTAGGGACAATGCAGCACCTGACCGGAACCAAGACTTGTTGCCTCAGAATGATAACCTTTTATGTGCTTAATTGTGCAGGGTTCATAACCCCAGGCGTGATCAATAAGAATTTCCGCATCAATTCCAAATATTTCGTAAAGCTGTTCAAGCCCGTCTTTAGAAAGAGAACGTCTGGCAATATCTCCCATTGTGTGCATATAAGCATTTTCCAGACGACGGCTTATTCCAGGACCAATACGCCAGAAATCTGTAAGAGGCTTATGATTCCATAAAGTACGGCGGAATTCCATTTCATCAATTTCTGCAATGCGAACCCCGTTTTTGTCTGCAGGAATATGCTTGGCAACAATATCCATTGCTACTTTACACAGAAAAAGATTTGGAGCAATTCCGGCAGTTGCAGTAATGCCGGTTTTAGCAAGAATATCCTGAATTACCTTCTGACAAAGAGAACGGGCATCGGTGTTATAAAATTTCAAATAACTGGTAGCATCAATAAAAACTTCATCAATTGAATAAACATGAATATCATCCGCAGAAAAATATTTTAAGTAAACTTCGTAAATATCTGCAGAATACTGAATATAAAGAGCCATGCGGGGAACAGCGGTAATGTATTCCAGCTCTTTACCTGTACGGGATTTTATTTCCTTTGCTTTCTGAACAACTTCAAATAATCGGGAACGACCGCTTAATCCGTAAGCCTTAAGGGATGGAGTCACCGCCAGACAAATAGTTTTTTCTGTACGGCTTGCATCAGCTACTACCAGATTCGTAGTAAGAGGATTCAGTCCCCTTTCCACACATTCAACACTGGCATAAAAGCTTTTGAGATCTATTGCAATGTAAGTTTTTTCCCAATTGGTCGTCATAAACTAAATATATTATACATATTTATAGTATTTTATACCATAAGTAAGATGCTATTCCTTAAGATACAAAAAAATGCTATACTCCACCTTATGGATTTACTTAAAAAACTTAATGAATGTGAAGACCGCTTCAAAGAAGTAAGCGAAATGGTTATGGACCCAAATCTGGTCAAAGATCCTAAAAAATACAAGGATACCATGCGTGAACATGGTTATCTTTCTGAGCTTTGTGAACTCAGTGCTGAATATAAAAAGGTTTTACAGGGAATTCAGGATGCCAAAGAAATGATTACTGCAGAAGATGATGCAGAAATGAAAGAAATGGCTCGTGAAGAACTTAAAGAACTGGAAGAAAAACAGCCAAAGCTGGAAGAACAAATTAAACTTAAACTTGTTCCACCTGATCCACTTGATGAAAAGAACATTATTCTTGAAATCCGTTCTGCTGCCGGTGGTGATGAAGCTTCTCTGTTTACCCGTGAACTTTGGGAAATGTACTGCCACCTTGCTGAACGCAAGGGCTGGAAAACAGAAACTATGGAAGCTCAGGAAACTGAAGTTGGTGGTTTCAACAAAATCGTAACAAATATTTCTGGTAAATTCGTTTACGGAACTTTACGCTGGGAATCTGGTGTTCACCGTGTTCAGCGCGTTCCTCAGACAGAATCTCAGGGCCGTTTGCAGACTTCAACTGTAACAGTTGCCGTTTTGCCAGAAGCAGAAGAAACTGATATTCAGATTAACATGAATGATGTTCGTGTAGATGTAATGCGTGCCGGTGGTCCTGGTGGACAGTGTGTAAACACAACAGACTCTGCCGTTCGTCTTACACATATTCCTACAGGTCTTGTTGTTATTCAGCAGGATGAAAAATCTCAGATCAAAAACAAAGAAAAGGCCTTCCGTGTACTTCGTGCCCGCCTTTTTGACCTGGAAGAATCTAAAAAACAGGCTGAACGTGCCGCTGCCCGCTCTTCAATGGTTGGTTCTGGTGCCCGTTCAGAAAAAATCCGTACTTACAACTTCCCACAGGACCGTGTAACTGATCACCGCATCAACTACACAGCTCATAACCTCCCTGGTTTTATGATGGGAAATATGGACGATATGCTGGATGCTCTCAACGTTTACGCAAAAGAAGAACAGCTTGCAGCAGATGTAACCGATTTGAACAGCTAGTCAGGAGGGAGAGCCCCTCCCTTCGCGCAAGCCAAAGTCTTGCGCTACCCTTCCTGCGGGGCAATTGATTTAATCTTTCGGCCCCGCAACGCCCCACTTTTACTTAAATGACAATTCAGGAATTTAAAACTACAGCCATAAAAAAACTTTCAGAAACCTCTCCTTCACCACAGTTAGATGTAGAAGTATTACTGCAGTATTCAATGGAATATTCCCGAACACAGCTTTTATTAAATCGAGACAAACAAATCCCTCAGGAAAAACTAACCTGGCTTACAGCTGCAGTAGAAAAACGCAGAACCGGACTACCAGTTGCATATATTACGGGGCATAAAGAATTCTTTGGTTATGATTTTTTTGTTTCTCCTGCAGTTTTAATTCCAAAACCAGATACAGAAATTCTTGTTGAACGGGCAATTCAAATTCTGCTGCCAGCAATTCAGAAATCAGAAAAAACACTTTCGGTTTGTGATATGTGTACGGGAAGTGGCTGCATTGCTCTTTCGGTGCTCTGTACTCTTATTGACCAGTACAATATTCCCACAGAAAAATTACCTTTTTTTACTTTAGTTGATATTTCTGATGAAGCACTAAAAATTGCACAAAAAAACACAGAAAATCTGGTTTCAAAATATTACAAAAGGGACAGAGTAAATCAGAATTTAATTCAGACAAACATAAAACTTGTAAACTCAAATCTTTTTGAAAAACTCACCGGCGAATCTTTTGATGTAATTCTTACAAACCCTCCATATATTCCACACTCAATGGTAAAAGAACTGCTGAAAGACGGCCGTAACGAACCGGTTTTAGCTCTGGACGGAGATGTAACTTTAGACGGGAAAGCGGCAGAAACTCCTGAAGGAGAATTGCTGGACGACGGATTAGAAATTATCAGAAACCTAATTCCTCAGGCAAAGGAGCGCCTTTCGGAATGTGGTATAATTTTAATGGAAACCGGAGAATATAATGCAGAAGCCGCTGCTTTGCTTGCACAAAACAACGGCTTCAAAACACAGATTCATGATGACCTTGAAGGTCAGCACAGAGTTGTCGAAATCTATTAAATTTCTTCGCCTTTAGAGAAGAACAAACTTATTCCTTCTTTTGGGAATTTATTTTTAATAAATCCAATAATTGCCTTTATCTTTTTGGCACCTGCTAAATCACAATATGCAAAAAGACAGAAGTTCATTTCAGGCCAGGTAGTATCACCAAGTTTTTTAGAAGTTGCACCTCTACCCTGTACATCAGGAATAATTGTATACTGAATATCAGGAAGTTCCTGTTCCAGCAATTCTACAATATCATCCTGCACAGACTGATTAGAAATAATTTCTGCTCTATAAGTAAAATCCATATTCAACTCCAAAACTATTCTTCGTAATTAATTTCAACTGCTTTTTTTACTCTTTTTCTTGGACGCATTACAAGACTGTACAATACAGGAATAATCAGCAGAGTAACAAAAGTTGAAGAAACAAGACCACCAACTACAGCAAGAGCAATTGGCTGTACCATCATAGACATACCTGTTGTTGCAAAACACATTGGAAGCATACCAAGAATTGTTGTAAGAGTTGTCATCAATACAGGTCTAAAACGGCTTCTTCCAGCTTCAAAACAGGCCTCTTTAAGTTCAACTCCTCGTCCAACCAGAAGGTTCGTATAGTCTACAAGAATAATACCGTTATTTACTACAATTCCGACCAGCATAATAATACCAACCATAGACATAATAGAAATTGGCTGATTAATAATCTTATAAAGGAAGATTACACCAATTACAAGGAATGGCATTGTTGTAAGGTTGATTAATGGAGCCTTCCAGCTTTCATAAGTAGCCGCCATTACACCAAATACCAGAATAATTGCCATGGCAATAATCTTGAAGTAAAGTTTCATCTGGTTCATTGTATTACCCCAGGAACCTTCATAAGTAACATTTACAGATTCTGGAATAACAAAAGTATTTTTTATACCGTCTTTAATCTGATCTTCAACTACGTTTGCGTTTGTTTCTGTAAGAATTGAACAGGTAACGTGAATAATACGAGTCTGATTTTCACGGCGGATAGAAACTGGTCCTGCACCTTTCTTCAATGAAGCAAAGTTTGAAACACTTACCATTCCTTTTGAACCGCGGACATAAATTGCATCAAGGTCTTCAATTTTTTTGCGGTCTTCCGGACGATAAGCAACAACAACGCTGTAATCTCTACCATTGTTTCTGTATGTACAGGCAGTTGTACCATTAATAGCATAGTTAATTTCGCGGGCAACAGTAGAAACATCAACCCCAAAGTCGTAAGCGCGGTCACGGTTGATTACAACTTCAACCTGTGGCAAACCTCGAGACATAGAAATATTTGCTTCACCACATTCTTTATTGTCATGAATAACTTCTGCAATTCTATCAGCAGTATCAAGAGCAGCAGGTAAATCATCAGAACGGAGAACAATATCAATATCACTACCAAACATCTGTCCACGCATACCTGCACGGAAGCTCATTCTTGCTCCAGGGAATTCACTAAAATGAGCACGGAGCTTTTGCTGCATTACCTGAGCACTATCAATCTGATCTTTAGAAGCAGGTAATGTAATCTGAATAGAACCAGAGTTTGTAGCACTGTTACGGCCACCAGAACCAATAGAAGTTGTTACATTCTTTTTTCCCTGAAGTTCAGCATTAACATATTCTTCCATTGCCATTACAACCTTTTTTGTTTCCTCAAAAGTTGTACCAACCGGCATAGTAATATTCAAAGTAACAGAATCTTCACTTCCCATTGGCATCATGTTGATTTTCATTGTAGGAATCATGGCAAAAGAAATAGCAAGAACACACAGGGAAGCAACAATTGTTACAGCACGGAACTTAAGACAAGCTTTAAGAAGTTTTGCATAAACAAAAGTAATTCCATCAATAACCTTCTGGAAGAACCAGTAAATACCAATAAAGATTGGATTAATAAGAGGTTTTTCCTGGCGGTTAGTAAGTGGCAGGAATTTTCCGGCTAAAACAGGAACCAGGAAAATAGCAACCAGTAAAGATGAAACAAGAGCAATTACAATTGTAAAAATAATACCCTTGAACATCTGTCCCATCATACCTAATTCTTTAATGAAGAAAAGGAAAGGAATAAATACACAGATGGTTGTAAGGTTACCAGAAATTACAGACATAAGCATTTCCTGGGTACCAAGAATTGCAGAGACTTTCGGTTTTGCACCTCGCTGCCTGTAAGAATAAATATTTTCAATCATTACAATAGAAGCATCTACGACCATACCAAGTCCAAGAATCAAACCTGTTAAAGTCATCATGTTCAAAGTAATACCAAAAATACTCATGGCAAACAGTGTAATAATCATGGAAAGTGGAATAGAAATACCAATAATTATTGTAGATTTAAAACTCTGCAAGAAAATCCAGAGAATAACAACCGCAAGAATAAGACCTTCCAGTAAAGATTTAATCAAAGTATTGATTGTTTCACGGATTGCAGTTGTATCATCAGAAATAATTTCCAGAGTAATATCAGGAGGAAGAACTCTCTTAACCTGATCAATTTTTTTATAAACCGCATTGGCAACATTTACAGAGTTTGAACCAGACTGCTTTGTAATACTGATATATACACCTTTTTCACCGTTGATGTAGCTTTCCTGTGAAGTTTCAGGAAAACCAAGTGCCGCAATACCAACATCACGAAGACGAATGTTATAACCGTTTACAGTAGAAATAACTGTATCATTAATTTCATCAATGGATTGATATTCACCAGTTGTACGAACAATATAGTTTTTTGTACCTTCAGAAACTTTACCACCGCCTAATTCCAGATTCTGTCGGGAAAGTGCTGCAGTAATTGTTGGAATTGTATAACCATAAGCCTGAAGACGGTTTGAATCAAGATAAACATTTACCTGTGGAGTTCTACCACCATTTACAGAGGCTTCTGCTACTCCGTCGGCCTGTTCAAGAATATCGGTAATAGATTTTTCTGCAATCTGCTTAATATCATCTACAGAACGATTACCACGAACAAGGATTCTCATAATTGGAGAAGAATCTGAACTGAAGCGCATAATACTTGGAGTGCTGGCAGCTTCCGGCAAGGCTCGTTTTACGCGGTCAAGTTTATCACGAACATCATTAATTACAGATTCCATATCTGTTCCATAATCAAATTCAAGAGAAACAGTTGAAGAACCTTCATTAGAGTTAGAAGTTAAACTTTTCAAACCATTAACAGAAACTACCGCAGATTCAATAGTTTTTGTTACAGTTTTTTCAATAGATTCAGGACCCGCATTAGGATAAGTGGTCATAATCATAAGATAAGGATTTTCAGTTTCAGGGAACAAAGCAATGGCAACTTTACTATATGTAAAAATACCTAATAACCCCAGTAAAACAAAAACAATAAGAATAAGGATCGGATGATCCATTGTTTTTCTACTTAGACTCATCTACTCCCCCGTTTTCAATATCATGAACCTTAGCACCTTCAAACAATGTAAGCATACCTTCTACAACTACTCTTTCACCAGGTTTTACCCCAGTCAGAATCTGATAGTATCCGTCAACATTCTTTCCTAAAGTAACTTCCCGTTTAGCAACCGTATCTCCGTCCTGATTCAATACATACAGATAATATTTATCTGCATTGTTTACCAGAGCATCCTGTGGAATTGTTACTTCACCGGCGTAAACTTTTGTATAAAGTTTTACTGTTACAAACATACCGGCATTTACTCTGGCATCTTTCTGATCAAAATTAAGAATGATTTCTTTTGTACGGGTAGCTGAATCAACTACTGGAGAGATTCTCACAACAGAAGCCTTAAATCTAACATCAGGATAAGCTTCAAGAACAACTTCTGCCTTTTCACCAATTGCCAGGTCTGAAACATATCTTTCTGGAATCTTTGCACTTACCTGAAGATTATTAATATCACCAATTTTAGTAATCACAGTGCTGGCATTTACCTTCTGTCCGGTTTTTACAGGAGCAGTAAGAATACTTCCGCTGATTGGTGCAGTTACAGGAGATTTTGCATAATAACTTCCAGGTTCAGAAGGGTCGATATAACAAATAATATCACCTTTTTTAACAACAGAACCAAGAGAAACATTTACCTGAACAACAGTACCACCAATAGATGGGAAAACATCAATGGAAGACTGAGTCTGAACATCACCGTTAGTTCTTACAAAGTCGTTCAATGGATTTGCTTTTGCCTCGATAGTACGAACAGCAGTTTCTGTCTGCTGATTACCACCAAATCCACCCCAGCCGCCAAAACTGCCGGCACCACCTTTTTTATCTTTTGTTTTATTAATTACAACAACAGTTACTACAGTAGCCGTAATAAGAACTGCAATAATAACCAATGTCAGTATTACCTGCTTAACAGCTTCTTTTCTTCTTTTTTCAGCAGCTTCCTGCTCCATCATTTCTTTTTCTAAACTTTCTGACATTTATTACTCCTGTTTTATTTCTGATTTAATGTACCAAATTTAATACCTAAAGAATTTTCCATATCAAGAACTGCAGAAATAATTGTATATCTCTGGTTCTGAACATTATATTTTGCAGAATAAAGATTATCTTCTGCTCTCTGAAGGGAAAGCAAATCTGTTGAACCATGATTATAGGCATTCAAGGTCATATCATAAGTTTTCTGCATTAATTCAACATTTTTTTCGTAAAGTGCCAGCTGCTCTTTTGCCTGCTGAATTGAATTAAAACTGTTTCTAAGTGTAATTGAAGCGGCAGTTTTTTCATTTGCCAGATTCATTTTAAGCTTTTCAATATTTTCTTTCTGACTTTCAATATTGAGAGCACCATTTGACCAAGGTAAATATCCGTCCAAAGGAATTCTCACATTTGCAGAATAAGAAAAAGAAAGTTTTGGATCATTTGCGCCAGGAATTTTTTCTTTACCTAAACCACCAGAAGAACCTACACTTCCCGAAAAAGAAACCGAAGGACCGTAAGCAGAATAACGGGTTGCGGTCAAAGCATTTTCTGCCACAAGAATATTCTGTTTAAGAGTTTTTATTGAAGTAAGATTATCCAGAGGCTGATCAAGAATTGCAGGGTCCAGTTCAAAATTTACCATTTCTTCCAGATTTCCTGTAAGTTCAATTTCTTCTGTAAGACTTAAGCCCAAATCAATTTTAAAATTATCAAGACGACTTTCGTAAGTACTTTTCATGCTTTCTACAGCAGGAATTTTACTTTCATAGCTGTACTGAGAATTAAAAAGGTTTAATTCGGAAAGTCTTCCCTGATTATATTTTTTAAGATTTGATTCATAAGTCTGTTTTGCAGTTTCAAGACTTCGCTGCTGAATTTCTACATTTTCGTTGTAATAAACCAGAGAGTAAAAAGTTTTTCTAACTGCCAATTCAATTGTACGCTTTGCAGTTTCTAAAGTCATTACTCCACTGTCATAAGATAACTGAGCCGCCTTCATGGTAGTTGCAAGAGCCGGGGTAAGAGCCAGGCTGATGCTTCCACTGGCAGACCAGCTGTTAGTACTTGCATGAGTATCAGAAAAATTTTTTAAAGTACCACCTGTACTTCCATTGTATCCACCGCTAAGACTGATACTTGGACTTACAGAGTTCCAGGAATACTTGTTTTTTAACTCAAGGATTTCCAGATCCATTTCGCTCTGTTTTACTTTAAGATTATTCTTTAATGCTAGAGCTACAGCATCTTCAACTGTAAGAACTTTTGTTTGTCCAGAAGAATTACCAGATGTTTGTGCAAAAAGGGACAGGGACATGCTTAAACTTAATAAGCAGATTATAATTTTTTTCATTTTTTTTACCATTTGTTACTTCAATAATATATATATGTTACTATAATAAGAAACAACAATATATAGGAAAAATTACTTTAAAAAATTGTTATTTTCGATAAAATATTATAGAACAAAATCAGGAGTTTTTATAGAAGTATGGGCTTAGAATATCAGTTTAAATCCTCTCCAGAAAATCCGGATGACCTTATAAACGAATTCTTAAAACTAAACGATAACTACACTCATGACGACCAGCTGAAAATCAAAAAGGCCTGGAATTTCCTTATTTCCAGAACAAAAGACCTTCAGCGGCCTTGTGGAAAACCATACTATCTTCACCCTCTGAGAGTTGCCAACATTCTGGCAGGAAACAGACTTGATGCCGACACTGTAGTTTCTGCAATCCTCCACCCTCTTCATAAATTTGATGTAACTCCAGATCAGATTGCAGCAGAATTTGGAGAAAATGTTTCTAAAATCCTTATAACTACAAATAAAATCATTTCTCTTCCTATGAACTCAAAGACTCTTCATGAGTCAGATGCAATCCGTAAAATGCTTTTTGCAATGTGCGATGATGCAAGAGTAATTCTTCTTACTCTTTCTGACCGTCTGGACCGTATCAGAAACATTTCTTCATTAACAACAGAACAGCAGAGAGCATTGGCAGAAGCAGTTATTGAAATCTGGGCTCCACTGGCCGACCGCCTTGGAATGCAGAAAGAAAAAAATGAACTGGAAGATGCCAGTCTAAAATTTACAAATCCCGATGCTTATATTCAGATTGAAAAAGTTATTGCTCAGTCAAAAGAAGAACAGGCCGCTTATCTGGAAAAAGCAGTAAACAACATTTACAAATCTTCTGCAAAAATGGGAATTGAAGTAACAATTACCAGCCGTGCAAAACACTACTATTCGATTTATCAGAAAATGCGCAAACGCAATAAAGAAATTTCTGAACTGTATGATTTGCTGGCTCTCCGTATTCTCTGTAACTCTCCGGCCGAATGTTACACTTTGATTGGTATTGTTCACGGTTTGTGGAAGCCAATGGACGGTCGTTTTAAAGATTACATTGCTATGCCAAAGTCAAACGGGTATCAGTCTTTGCATACAACTGTAATTTGTGAAGGAAAACCTCTGGAAATTCAGATTCGTACTCATGAAATGCATAATATGGCAGAACATGGTATTGCATCTCACTGGCTGTACAAAAAAGGAACAAACCACGACTTAGTAGAAGCCGATAAACTGGACATTTTTAACAAACTTCAGCAGTTTAAGGAAACAAACATTACAGATGAAGCTACCTTTAATACTCTTAAAAATGAACTGCTGGGAGATGAAATTTACGTATTTACTCCAAAAGGTGATGTAAGAAAACTTCCAGCAGGTGCCACCGCCATCGACTTTGCCTATGCCATTCATTCGGCAATTGGTGAAAAAATCATTGCGGCAAAGGCAGATGGAAAAATCATTCCATTAAGTAAACCTCTGCAGAATACACAGATTATCGAAATTATAACTAATCCTCAGGCACATCCAACCGAAACTCAGTTGAAGCTGGTAAAAACAACGAAGGCTCATCAGAGAATTCATTCCTGGCTCATGAACAATGATCCAACCTTCAGCGAAAAGAATTCTCTGGAAAAAGCAAACTTTGAAAAGGATCAGACAGCTTCACAGCAGAATGCAGAAGGTAAATTGCCTCCTAAAAAGCGGCCAAAAGCAGGAAAAAATCCTGCTCCTGCAAACCACCGTGTATTAAAAAATGTTCTGGTTCAGGGAGAAAAACACGTTCTGTACACAATTGCACAGTGCTGTCATCCTCTGTATCCGGATTTAATTGTAGGTTATGTAACCCGCTCAAAGGGAATTACAATCCACAGAGCAGACTGTCTCATTTACCACAGAATTCCAGACAAAGAACGAAAAACTATGGAAGTTCAGTGGGATTCAAGTGATTCTGACAACTAAAAACCTGAGAAATATCTTCATTCAGCTTCTGCTTCAGTAATTCTTTTTCCAGTTTGATAAACTCAGTCCGCGAAATTTCTTCTGCACCATAACGGGCCATATTGTCTGTATAGGCCTGGCAGTCAATTAACTTTCCACCGTTTTCAAAGAACCAGCGGGCAAACTGAATAAATGCAGTTTTAGCAGAATCAGGCTCTAGGGTAAACATAGACTCACCAAAGAAAACCGAACCTATCAATACTCCATAAAATCCACCGGCAAGTTTACCTTCTTTCCAGACTTCAAAACTATGGGCATAACCAATTTTATGAAAAGCACTGTAAGCTACCAGCATTTTTGGTCCAATCCAGGAACCATCTTGTCCGGGGCGATGAACTCTTCCACACATAGCCATAACATCCTCAAAACATTTATCAACCGTGTAAGTATAAGGACTGTGCTTTAATGCTTTATAGGCAGATTTTGGAACATGAAGCTTTTCCGGAAAAATTACAAATCTTGGATCAGGACTTTGCCATAAAACCGGCTGACCATCCTCTTCACTGAACCATGGAAAAACACCTTTCATGTAAGCAGAATACAAAAGCTGTAAATCAATATCTTCTGTAACAAGGCAAAGATCTTTCCATTCATAAAGCTCGCCGGGTTCAGGAAATTCATAAGGCTTTTTGGGATTAAACAACTGCCACTTTCCGTTCAAAAACAGCTCACAGGGAAGATATTTAATCTTGTAGTTCATTTTTCTGCAGCCAGGTAAATATAATCCCAGATAATAATAAGGAATATCCAGTTCCTTACATAATTCAATTTCTTTTAATACACTAAAAACTCCGATACTACGCTCTTTAAGCTCTTCAGAAACATCATAATAAAAATAATTGGAAGAAAGAGAGGTATATTTTCCGTTGCGGTCTTTTGCAAAATCCAGAATACCAACCGCAATTAATTTTCCATTCAGCCGGTATTCCATATTTGCACAGCCTTCAAAGGTTTCACACATATGATGAAGCTGAATTTTTGTCATTTCCAGAGTTTTTGCACTATATTCCGGATCTCCCTGATTATGATACTTATCATATTCTCTGAGCATAAAAACCTTTTCTTCGGTGGTGAAATCTTCTTTATCAAAATTTAGGGAAATTTCCAGATCCTGATTTTTACGCCATGCTACCCGCTGACTTTTAGAAGTTTCAAAGTTTTTTACAGGAACTCTGATTGGAATACACTGACTGCAGCCTTTGCAATCCTGAATATAAAACATATTACTGAACCGTCTGAATCCCTGTTCGAGGAAAAAGCCCAGCATAAGTTCATCAGTAATATTAGGATCAACTTCCTGTCTTACCCATTCAGTAACTGTATATATGGAATGACTTTCTTTATCTTTAAAATATCCGCAGGCATCTGTTTCTTCGTTAAAGGGAATAAATCCACCAGATTCCTGTTCCTGATTTTCTTTTTCTTCAGCCATATAATTCATTGTAGTAATAAAAATCAAATTGGCAAATTTTTTTAATAGGAAATGATGATTATGAATGCTATACTCTTCTTGCAAACAGCTTTGTACTTATGAAACAAATTCAAAAATTATTCAGTTTAACATCCCTTTTTCTCCTTTTTACTTTTTTGTCCTGTGCTACGGCAAATGGATTTATTAAAGACGGAGAATTTTACACTGAACCGGAAGTTCTTCCTCTTACTGTTCTTGTAAACGAAAATCAGCAATGGAAAGAAGTGACTGAAGGAATTACTTTTACTGAATATAAAATCCCGCAAATAAAAGTAATCTGGAAATGCGTAAAAATTGATCTGGATACGCCTGGATTAAAACTGGAATTTGCACCAAATCCTTATAATATCGAAAACTGGTTTCCAACATTCCATGTAAAAACTTATATGAAAAATCAAAACTGGATAGTGGGAATAAATACAACTCCTTTTGACAAAAACAAAAATCCTGTGGGAATTATAAAATATAAAAAGGCCTGTAATCGTTCCGATGCTGTGGAAAACTACAGCGCTCTGGTATTTTCAGAAAATCCTCTAAGAGCCAGTATTCTTGAAAATCAATTTCTTGCAGAAAATTATGATTATTCCGTCGGGGGATTTTACACAATCCTTAAAGACCAGGAAATTATTGAATATAAAAGGTTCAAACGTTCAAGAACCGCCTGCGGAACATCTGAAAATGGACGTTTTCTTTACCTTTTTGCAACCTGTGCAGACAATTGTCCCAGTGGACGCAACGGCTTGAATTACGAAGAATGTGCTTTCATTCTTCAGTTTCTTGGAGCGGAAGATGCAATGGAATTTGACGGAGGACACTCTACCGCTTTAGAAATTTACGGACAAAAACCAGTACGTCCAAGCCTTCAGCGAAAGGTTCCTGCCGCTCTGGGATTTACAGTTTTACAGACTGATGACGAGTTTTAAAAATATTTTTTTAACTCAAAAAATAGGAGCTTTTCTCCTTGACAACTTATTCAACTAAAAATAGAATTAACATTATGGATTTGAGAACAGTATTAACAACAGACACAGTTAACCTTCATTTGAAAGGAACAACTAAAGAAGAAATCGTAGATGAAATGCTCGATGTTCTTTATAAAGCAGGAAAAGTAACAGACAAAGCTGCTGCTCGCGAATGCGTATTAGACCGTGAAAGAAAAATGTCAACAGGTATGAAGCATGGAATCGCTATTCCACACGGAAAAACTGACACTGTTACTGACTTGGTAGCTTGTATTGGTATTTCTGATAATCCAGTTGATTTTGATTCTTTGGACCAGGAACCATGTCGTATCTTTATTATGACATTGTCTCCAATCAATAAAACAGGTCCACACCTTCAGTTCCTTGCTGAAGTAAGTCTTCTTTTCAAGAGTCCTGAAAAACGTCAGGAAATCCTTGAAACACAGGACAAAGCAGAAGTTATTCGTATTCTTACTGAATAGTTTCTACCTGCCAAACTGTAAATTGCGACCTTTATGCTTAATGCATAAAGGTCTTTTTTTTTATATATGTTTTATATATAATTTAATCATTATGAAATTGGATCCATTATTCACTGTAAAAAATCACGAATTATATAAACTGGCTGATGACAGCAAAATCAATCCTTCTGACTTAACAAACTTCGAAGTAAACTGGTCAACTGTTGAACTTGAAGATGAAATTTATAACGAAGAATTTCTGGCAGATTTAAGAGATAAACTTAAAGTTCTGGATGAAAGCGGAAAATTTGCAATCATTACTATAAAAGCAGATAAACCACTTACTACTCCTGAACAGCTGGAATTATTTACAAATGCTTTTAATCATACTGCCCGCCGTATTAAAGACTGCGTTTCTGTAACAGGAATGGCATTTCCTGCAGAACTTACAGCCATGGGTGAATCAGCAGTAGAAAGCTTTATTGAAACTTTAAGTAAAAAACATGCTCAGTATGTGTACTTCACATCAGACAAAAATATTCAAAATTCTTCAGTAGTTCATTACTAAACTGCAAGGATTGCGAAATACTGCAAAGTTTTCATAAAAAATCATTATTTTTACCCCAAAATCACAAATTTTCTCTTAAATTCTCTTGTTTATTTTTTTACTTTGTGTCATTATGCAGTCATTAAATAAACGTTCAAATTCAAAGGGAGATGTGCGAGGTTAGAGTAAAAATGACAGCTAGAACAGAAGAAAACAGATTTGCAAGTACCTGTTTTGTTTCAGTCGTATTATGCTTGTTTGCATCTATCGCAGCATTCCTTATCTACTTTTTAATTCCATCTACAAAGAAAATTGTTGAAACTCCAGTAACATTAATTGCAGAAGAAGTTGTTGAACAGGAAGAAGAATTAGAAGACTTTGTACCTTCTTTCCAGGAATATCTTGCTGAAGTTTCTTACGAAAAATTAAATGATAATACAGATGCAGGACTCGTTCTCTACCGTCAGTCAGTTTCAAGACCTTCAGTAGAATGGTTCTACACACATATTACAGGCAATAAAGAAGTTGCGCAGGCAATTCTTTCTGAAGCCGACAAAAATGAAATTCCACTTTCATTAGCTTTCTCTCTTGCTTACACAGAAAGCCGCTACAACGTTAAAGCTGTAAACAAAAACTCTAACACAACTACTGACCGTGGTTTGTTCCAGCTTAATAACGCTTCCTTCCCGGAACTTACTGAAGAGGATTTCTTTGATCCTTTTATCAGTTCAAAATATGGTATGGCACATCTTAAGTTCTGTCTTACATCTGCAGGAAATCCAGTATCTGGACTTGCAATGTACAATGCAGGGACTAACAGAGTTCGTTCCAACAAAACTCCACAGACAACTTTGAATTATGTTGGAAAGATTCTTTCATACCAGAATATGCTTGATGATCTGTTCAACCAGGAAGTTGCTTCGTACTACGAAACACAGCTGGTTCCAGGAATTACCGTTGCGTATGTTCCTAACAAACGTTAAGCATTGATTAAACAGCCTCCTAATTTTTGCCGGTCCGTTTTTTTAGTTTTTTCGGGCCGGTTTTTTTTTAACATCCCAACCCTCCTTCACACGTCTCTGCTTCCCCATAGGCTCGTTAGAGCCGTTGCGTAGCTGCCAGTTACCCTGCTTACTTTTCCGTGTGACTTTCTCCATAACCATGTGTTTTTTTTGTCACACAGATTTAGGTCGTATGACTTAGTGCCGCTACGCTACGCTCCTAACGGAGCTATGGGATAAACGGGTTGTGTAATAGATAAGAAATCAGGGGAATGTTTTCAGAAAGAGAATAACAATATATTCCTCCTTCACACGTCTCTGCTTCCCCATAGGCTCGTTAGAGCCGTTGCGTAGCTG
>JAKSTK010000004.1 GCA_024402615.1 Treponema sp. | reverse complement strand
GAAAAACTGGGACAGTCCCTTGATTTTTTTTTTGCGCTGATTCTGCATCGAAAATAATCGTCAAAAGCAAAAAAAATTGACTAATTTTATAACTTCTCTTACAATTAATTGTTTATGTAGATACTCTGCTCCTCTCGCAAAAAATGTGCGGGGGGGGGTACGAATGTATAGGTGTAAAATCACGCCGAAGGAGAAAAATATGAAAAAAATAGCTGCATGGGGAGCTTTGTTTGTTGCATTGGCTCTGTCATTCGTTTCCTGTGATCTTCCAGAGGATTCCACCCCAACTTTCAAAGATACTGAATATGTAAAGTTACGAAAAGAAGGAAAGTTCAAAAAGATTCCATCTTGGATTAAGGGCTATTGGTCTGATGCTGAAGAAAGTTTGGCTACTTCTGAATCCTATCTTTTTACCGATGATAATTTCTTTTATGATTGGGGAAGAACTCAGATGTTTAATATGACTCTACGCGGAATTAATGCTAACTTGAATAAATTTACTGAAGATGCAACAGACACTTCTTATACAGTGACATTTGCAGATTATTATAAAGACGATTCATATTATGAAAGTCACGAAAAAAAAGATTGGGTTTTTAAATTTGAAAAAACAAGTGACGGAATCTGTTTGACAGAATCTAAGGGTGACACTAACATAACTCCAATCGATTTTGAAAAAGGAAAACTTCTTCTTCCAACTTGGATTCGCAATACAACATGGGCATTCTCAAACGGTCTAGTTGAATTGAAGTTCACTACTGCAAATCTTGTTGTCATCAACAAGTCAAGTGGAAAAGACATGGATTTTACAGACACCATTCTTCCGTATATTGAAGGCTTTGGATATTTCGAATATACAAAGAATACTGGTTATATTGAATCTAGAGATGAAAGTTCCTATTCAATTACCATAACCGATGGTGAAACTACACTTTATAACAAGTTTGAGATAAAAGATGAAAATACACTTACTTGGACTCAAGGTGATTCTTCTGTTGAGATGCTAAAAAAATAAGAGTAGAAAAAATCTGTTCCAGTTGGTTCAATGTTTTAACAAAATCAACTAGGACGGATTACCATGTGTTCAAAAATAAAAAATCTTATTGTAATGCAGTATCCGCAAATTAAATTCACGTTTACGAATATCTGAGGTTCTTTTAAGAAGGATTTTTTTGTTAAGCTTCTCTGCAATGTATCTTGCAAGCTCTGTTTTTCCTGTGCCGCTAAGTCCGTAAAAACAAAGTCTGATTCCATTGTCACATCTTTTATTTTTTTCTGCAAACTTACAGGCGTTTTCTACCATGCGAACGATCTTTTCTGCCGGAATTGAACTGTTTACTACTGTTGGGTCGTAAGTGTTTTTTACTCTATCACGCATTTTTGCAGTTCCATTAAGCAGAAGAGAATTTTCTTTCATTACAGCCTCTTCTTTAGTAGCATTGTTTCTTCACTGCAGTTTTCCATTCCTTCCAAAGTTTATACAATATTATTGAACGAAGTATAGAAGAAGGCATTGCTTCAAATTTCAGTGAAAAAGTAAATCTTCGGCGGGTAGACTGGTCAATCTGATTAGTATGATTAATAATCCAGATAACCTATATAGAAAGATTTTTAAAAATGGCAAATTTTCGATATAATAAAATTTATGTACAAGAAAGATTTACGGCTTTTAATTAAAACTAAATTGAAGGATTTTGCCTGTGATTTTGAAAAGGCTTCAGAAGAAATTTGTAAAAAAGTTGCAGGCAGTAATCAGTTTGCAGAAGCAGAAATTGTTCTTGGTTATATGGCTTTGAGTGATGAAGTAAATATTGGCAATCTGCTTAAACAGGCTTTGGATTTTGGAAAAGAGGTTTATATTCCCCGTATTATTCCAGATACCAGTTTAATGGAATTCTATAAATATTCAGAAGCAGTAGAAGAGGGAAGTTACGGAATCAGAGAACCGCTGCCGCAAGAAAATCCACAATTACAACCGGAAGAAATTGCTGAACGAAAGGTCCTGATGCTGGTGCCGGGTCGTGCTTTTGATGCAACCGGAAATAGACTTGGCCGCGGAAAGGGGTTTTACGATATTTACATTTCCAGACTGAAAAAGGCTTGCTCTTCGGTTATGCTGGCAGGAATTTGTTTTGATTTACAGCTTTTAAAAAGTATTCCTGCTGAAGAACATGATATTAAGATGGATTGTGTTATCTCGGAAAAAAGCGTTATAAATTTCTGTCAGATTTGAAATTAACTTTAATTTTCATTAATATGTGTTCAACCGCAATGATGAACACCACATCATTACCCTTGTTGTTACGACAACAAAGCGAAGATATTTTTTATTTTTTCTAAAGGAGTAATGATATGAAGAAAATTTCATCAATCATTCTTTCACTTTTAACTTTAGGCATGCTTTTTACAGGCTGTTCTAAAGAATCTTCTGGTCCAGTTACAGTAGAAATCTGGCACACTTATAATGGAAAACAGGCTGCTGCTTTGAACGATGCTGCTGACCGCTTTAATGCTTCACAGAAAGCATACGAAGTAAAGGTTTTGAATCAGGATTATTCTGGTTTTGCTGATACTGTTTACAATGCTGTAGCAAACGGAATTGGACCAAGCATTATTTTCAACTATGGTACAACTGCTGTAGATTACGCTAACGAAGGTCTTGCAATCAATATTCAGAAATATATTGATCAGGACAAAAAGAAAGGCGACAAAACTATGCAGGAAATCATTGATTCTCTTCCAGAAGCAATGAAAACTGATGTTCTTGGTTTTCAGGACGGTGGTATTTATTATCTTCCAGGTTGTACAACAGGTCCAGTTTACTTCTACAACAAAACAATTTTTGATGAACTCGGTCTTGTTCCACCAAAAAACTGGGATGAACTTGTAACAGTTTCTAGAACTGTTTACGAAAAGAAAGGTATTCCTGGTTTCCACTCTGATGGTCTTGTAGATAACCTTCAGGAATTGATTATGCACAACGGTCTTGGTTACATTGATGTTGCTAACAAAAAAGTAACTTTCTGTGGTCCAGAAATGGTAAAAATCTATCAGTGGTATGCTGATATGTGTAAAGCTGGTTATTTCTCTTTCAACACAATTGGCCGCTATTCTTCAGAAGATTTGGCTAATGGTGATATCGCTGCTTTCTCTGGTTCTTGTGTAAATGATCAGTACATTCAGATGGTAGAAGGAAAGGGTGAACTTGGTATGGCTCCTTGGATTGCAGGTGATTTCTATACTGCATGGAACCGTGGACCAATCTTCCTTCACAGAAATGATGCTGTTGATAAGGGTGCTTACGAATTCGTTAAATTCTTCCTTAACAAAGAAAATGCTGCTAAATGGGCAATTGCAAACTCTGCTCTTTGTCCATATGGAACATCTGCTAATGAACCTGCATACGTTGAATATTTGAACAACCTCCCTGCAACTTCAGCTCTTCCTTGTGTACAGGCTAACATGGCTGCTTCTGGTTCATTCCCTAATGTAACTGGTTCTGCTGCAGTACGCCGTGCTTTGGAAGAAAATCTTAACTATGTAGTAGATGGAAAAATGACTGCAGAAGCTGCTGTTGCTGCTTTGGAAAAAGCTTGTAACGATGCTCTTGCAGGAAAATAATTGATATAATCTATTATAAAACTATAATCCCGTGCTATAATGCAGCACGGGATTTTTTTTATGAAAGTAAGATTACAAAACATTACAAAAAAATTTGGTCAGACAGTTGCCGTAAAAGATTTTACTGCAGAATTACCTGATGGCCATTTAATTTGTCTTTTAGGTCCATCTGGTTGTGGAAAATCTACAATTCTTAATATGCTTTGTGGAATTATTCCTGTTACAGAAGGGAATATTTATTTTGATGAAAAAGATGTAACAAAACTTCCTCCAGATCAGCGTAATATCGGAATGGTTTTTCAGAATTATGCTCTTTATCCTCAT
Organism: Treponema sp.; assembly: GCA_024402615.1. Taxonomy (GTDB): domain Bacteria; phylum Spirochaetota; class Spirochaetia; order Treponematales; family Treponemataceae; genus Treponema_D. The sequence continues at coordinate 39,836 of JAKSTK010000004.1, read as the reverse complement.
ATGACTGTTCTGGAAAATATTGCTTTCCCTCTGGAAGTTAAGAAAGTTCCTAAAAAAGAAAGACTGGAAAAAGCTGCAGAAATTGCAAAACTGGTTCATGTTGATATGCTGCTCAAAAGATTCCCTGGTGAACTTAGCGGTGGACAGCAGCAGCGAGTAGCAATTGCCCGTGCTTTAGTTAAAACTCCCGCACTTTTACTTATGGATGAACCGCTTTCAAATCTTGATGCCCGTCTTAGACTTGAGATGCGTGAAGAAATCCGCCGAATTCAGCAGGAAACTGGTGTTACTACAGTTTTTGTAACTCATGATCAGGAAGAAGCAATGTCCATTTCCGACAGTATTCTTTTAATGAAAGACGGGGTTCTTGTTCAGGAAGGTCTTTGTCAGAATCTTTATAATCAGCCAAACTGTAAATTTGTTTCAGACTTTTTAGGAAATCCTCCAATCAATAAATTGAAAATTCAAAAGGAAGAATTGAAAACCTGTCTTGATGCAGCAGGATTCTCCAGCTTTGCAATTCCAGATTCAGAAACTGTACTTTGTGTTCGTCCAGAAAGCTTTGTGTATGGCGGAAAACTGGAAGCAGAAGTTGCTTTAATCAGTGAGATGGGTAAAGAACAGATTGTTACTTTGAACTTTATGGGAAATACCGTCCGTGCAATCTTAAATTGTGATGAAGAATTAAAACCTGGTCAGAAAATTACACTTGGCTTGAAATCAAAAGGTGTATTCCTCTTTGATGAAAAAACAGGAGACAGAATACTGTGAAATTTTCGTTAATAACACGGGAACTTTTTTCTAAGATTGAGCCATGGCTTTATCTTTCTCCATTCCTGATTTTCATTCTGATTTTTACTCTTTATCCTGTTATAAATGTATTTATAATTTCATTTAAACAGAATTATGGTTTTCTTCGGGGAACTTTTGAAAAGTTTAGTTTTGAAAACTATAAATATGTTTTAACAGATGATAAATTCCAGTCGGCAATGTTGAACACAATCCTGTATGTTCTTTTTGTTGTACCTGTCAGTACCTGTATTGCCATTTTCTTTGCTAATCTTTTGAACCAGAAATTAAAGGGTAGTGCAATTTTTCAGACCGCTTTCTTTATGCCAATGGTAACTTCTGTAACTGCCGTTGGGCTTATCTGGCGGTTGATGTATAACCAGCAGTACGGAATTATTAATTTTGTTCTTTCAAAATTCGGTATTCCAAAAATTGGCTGGGTAATTGACTCAAAATGGTCTTTAATGGCTTTGATTATTTTTGGAATCTGGAATATTTTGCCATTCACCGTAATACTTTTACTTTCCGGTTTGCAGAATATTGATGAAATGTATTACACTGCGGCAAAAGTTGATGGAGCAAAGCCTGCAAAAATTTTCTTCAGAATTACTGTTCCTTTGCTTTCTCCAACAATTTTCCTTGTATGTATTGTAAATACAATTTCCAGCTTTAAGGTTTTCAGTGAGTTGTATCCTCTGTTTAGTGGTAAACCTGGTCCGTATTTTAATTTGTATACGGTTGTTTATTACATCCGCTATGCAATGATTGAAAAACGAAAGTATGGATATGCGGCAGCAGCGGCAGTTATTTTGTTCCTTTGTGTAATGATTTTTACAATTATTCAGCTGCAGGTAAAAAAGCGTATGAGTAAAAAAGGGATTAAGTAAATTAAGAATTATGAAAAACGATAGAATTTTAGCAAAAACAATAACTTATATACTTCTCAGTGTTGGTGCATTTATTATGGTTTTTCCGTTTATCTGGATGCTTTTGTGTTCATTTAAAACTCATGCGGAAATTATCCAGAATCCACCGAAAATTTTCCCTTCAAAGTTTAGATTCGAAAACTATACTAAAGCTTTTTCAATGGCGCCTTTCGGAAAATATTTTATTAACTCTCTGGTAGTTATGATTTTGTCTGTAGTATGTACAACTTTTACTACCATTCTTGGAGCTTTTGCTTTTTCAAGACTTAAATTTCCGGGTAAAGAAATTATTTTCTCTGTTCTTTTGAGTTTAATGATGATTCCCTTTGAAATGCTGATTATTACAAACTATACAACAATTGTAAAACTTAAGCTGATTAACACAATTCCGGCACTGGTTTTACCATTTGTTGCCAGTATTTTTTATACATATATTTTAAGAAACTTTTTTGATACTGTTTCTGACAGTCTTTATTATTCTGCAAGAATTGATGGTGCTTCTAACTGGAAGTTCTTGTGGAGAATTATGGTTCCAATGGCAAAACCTTCGCTGTTTACAATCATTCTTCTGAATGCTCTTTCTTCCTGGAACTCCTTTATCTGGCCGATGTATGTAACAATTGATGGTCGTTCCCGCACTCTGCCTTACGGACTTCAGGTATTTACAACTGAAGCAGGAAGTTTACAGGAACTGCTTATGGCCGCTTCTACTATTATTGTTCTTCCAATGATTATCCTCTTTATTTTTGCCAGAAAATACATTGTAAGTGGCGTTTCTCGCGGTGGATTAAAAGGTTAGCTGTTAAATAAAAAAAAATCGCCGGCCTGTGCGACGATCTTTTTTAAAGAGTTAGAACTTGCGTCTCTGCAATAACATTGCGGAGTTAAAATGAATATTTTTTACTAAACTTTCTTAAATTATTATTAAATTATTTTTAATTAGTGTAAAAAAGGAAAACAGGCATTTCCCTTTCAACAATTATTACTTTAATGCATAAATGAAAAATTGTAACGACACATCTAAGTAAAAAAAATCAATAATAAAACTACATTAAAATGTATTAAAAAAAATATAAAAAACTACATTAGAATGTAGGGGTGAATGTAGTTAAATTATTGAAATTTTGCTTTTTTTTTATATTTTAAATGCTATAATGTATCCACTATGGGTAAGGAATATCGTTCATTAGAAGAATTAAGAGAAATAGTAATGAATCTTAATTCTAAATATTATGTAAATGATTTATGGACTGCTCGCGAGGATTTCTATCATTATTCTATAGAGGAATTGCATAGAGCCCAGATTCTTTCTGCTTTAGTTACAATCAAAATTTTTGAAGGAAATATTAAAGAATCTGCTGAAATTCTAGAAAAATTACCCGTACCTGGAATTCCTGTTACCGAATATATTTATCATTCTGTTGCATTAGTTCTTCCAACCAGATCAGAGGAAGATTTTCTTAAGGATATTGAATATCTGGAAAAGAATAATCTTGGTTTTGTAAAATTAACAATTACTGCCGGCCGTCCAACTCTTATGAACGGTATGAGAGACTTTTCTCATTACGGACCTATTCTTCAGGAAAAGAAAGCTGAAGTACTTCGTGTTCTAAAGATTATGTATGGTGATAATGCAGATTCTCTGTATAATCTGGCACAGGCAGAATATCAATATCAGACAAATGATTGTTTGAGTGCAATGGTAAAAGTTGTAGAACAGCTTCCTAAACTGGAAAAGAACGGAGATATCCGTATACTTTTTGTTGCTCTTTGTTTACGAATGCAATTACTGGTTGTAAATGGAGAAGTAACTTCTGCCAGTTCATTAATCAAAGATATTCGCCGCAGAGTAGAAAAACAAAAATTCTCTGAATTAAACCATAATCTTGATGCTCTTGAAACAAAAATTGCAATTTATGAAGGAAACTATGATGTTATAAAGGACTGGCTGGACAATAAAGCTCCTGATGAACATAGTAACTTTAATCTTCTTGATTCATATCGCTATTTCATAAAATTGCGCTGCTATATTATTACTGGAAAATTTATGGCAGGACTTGCCTTGTGCGAAAAAATGCGGGGACTTTTGAATCAATGCTGCAGAACAATGGATTTGTGTGAGCTTGATGTACTTATTGCTATTGGCGGAATTAAAGCAAATCTTATTGAAGAATCTTGTGATGCTTTGGAAAGAGCACTGGAACTTGCCGAAAAATATAAATATTACAGACTTATTGCTGATGAAGGGGAACCAGTCCTTAAACTGTTTAATATTTACAAAAAAGAAAGACCGGATTCAGTTTATATACCTTTAGTAGAAAAACTCCGGAATATGGCCAAAAAGACTGCTTCCTTTTATCCAAATTATCTGATAAGTCCAATTACAAAAGATGTAAGTCTTACAATCAGTGAAAAAGAAATTCTTACTTTCCTTTCAAGAGGACTTTCTTACGGAGAGATTGCAGAAGAATCGAATATAAGCATTAATACAGTTCGTTACCATATAAAAAAGATTTACGAAAAGCTTGGTGTAAATTCCTCAAACGAAGCAATTATCCGTGCCAAAAGTCTTAAAATAATGTAAAGTATAGGCATAATGAAAGTTATATTCGATTTAGATGGTACTCTTTGGGAAACAGGGGACGGGTACATCTATTCTTACAATAAAGCCTGCCAGGAATTAAAAATACCTGAAGATAAAATCCAAAATGATGAGTTTGTACTTGGCTATCTGGGAATGAAACTGGAAGACCTGGTTCAGACAATTATTCCTGAAGCTCCGGATAAGATGGAATTAGGACATATTCTTTTAAAATATGTCATTGAATATCTGATTACACATCCTAAAACTAACAGTAAAAATATTATTCGGTTGTTTAAGACTCTTTCTTCTCAGAATGAACTTTATATTGTCAGCAATTGTCCAAGACCCTTTCTGGAAGCCTTTTATCAGGTTTCTGGCGTAAAGGAATATATTACCAGTGATAATACAATAGAAAAATACAGTAAGCAGGAAGCAATCAAACATTTTACAAACAATTATTCAGAAAAAGCTGTGTTTGTTGGAGATTCATCGGCAGATTATGCGGCAATTGAAGATCACAATACTATTCAGTTTGTTTATGCTGCTTACGGGTATTACAAAGAATGTTCAGATTATAATTACTATCTGGAAGATTTAGATTATCTTCCGTCTATTCTTTCTGGGATTCAGTCAGTTGAAAGTATTCTTAAAAATAAAAAATATGAAGTTATCTGCAACAAGGGAACCAGTGTTACCTTGATTGAAAAAGATAACTGCAAATATTTTGGTTTTATGAATATTAAGAATTCAGAAGATTTTGATTTTGTACTTGAAAAGCTTAAGGAAAAATGCGGGAACAAAACTGTTTATGGTCCAATTAACGGAAATTCCTGGTATAACTATCGGCTTGCTCTTAATGAATTTGACTTTGAACTTTATCCTGACTGTTATGGCAATAAAGAAATTCTGAAGAAGTTTTTGAACAGTGGATTTGAAATTGCAGAAAAATATACATCAACCGTTACAACTCTTAATCTTAATAAATGGGGATTTAAAAATATTAAATTACCGGAAGGTTATGAAGGAAAAATTGTAAGAGGTCGTGAATGTAATGATTATCTGGATCAGATTTATGAAGTGTCCTGTCATTGCTTTAGAGATCACGAGTTTTACGAAGATATAGATTTGCAGACTTTCAAGCTGCTTTATTCTGGACTGCTGTCACAGTGTTCTGCTTATCTTGCAGCAATTTTATATAACGGAAAGGTTGTGGGATTTAATTTTGTTTATCCTGATGAAGAAAATCATTTTCTGGTAGATAAGACAATTGCTATTGAAGCGGCTCACAGAAATCCTGCTGTTCTGCTTAAATTAATTGAACTTTCCAATGAAGTAATAAAAGAACTGGGGTTTGATAAGGTTTTAATGCATTTTCAGAATGTAAAAAATATTACAATGCAGAGTTATTTTACAGGAACAATCATTAAACAGAAGGAATATGGAGTTTTAAAGTATGAGCGTAATAAATAATCAGACCTGTACCCGCTGTATAAATGATAAAACTGTAAAACATATTTCTTTTGATAAGGACGGGGTTTGTAATTTTTGCCGTGAATATGAAAAATATGAACAGCGTTTTCATGATTACGAAGCACTGGAAAAGAACTTCCGTAAAAGAATTACAAATTCCGGGCATAAATATGACGCTGCCGTTGGTTTTAGCGGCGGAAAAGATTCTACCTATGTTCTTTATAAACTGGTAAAGGAATACGGGCTTAAAGTAAAAGCCTTTACTCTTGATAACGGATTCATGTCTCCAGAGGCAAAAGAAAAGATTGTCCAGATTGTTAATGAACTGGGGGTAGAGCATGAATTTGTTGAATTGGATGAAAACCTGGTAAAGCAGATGTACCATCAGATTGCAGGAAAATTTATTTCTCCCTGTATGTGCTGCTCTTTCCTTGGTTATGCCATTATGATTAATTACGCCTCTAAGATTGATGCGGCAGTTATGATTCATGGAAGAAGTCCTTATCAGATGTTAAGAAATTTCAGTAATCTTGATAACGACTATTTTAAGCCTTTTGTTACGGAAGGTATTAGTGATGAAATTAAAGATTCTGAAGAAGTCCTCAAAGAAATTATTTCTAAAATTGACATGTTTGTAGATAAAAAACTGGCAAAAACAATCCGTGAACTTTTCCTTAAAGATTGTTACGAAAAAGGTTTCCGACCTTTTATTGCTTATTTTCTTTATCACAAATACGACAAAGATCAGATTATTGAATTTATTCAGAAAAATACCAGTTGGGTAGTGCAAAGCGAAGAAGAGCATTTTGACTGCCTGATTCATCATGGCGCACTGTACATTAAAAATATTATTGCCCGCAGAAGTCACTTATTGCCGGAAATCTCCGTTATGATCCGCGAAAATAAAATCAACCGGGCACAGGCTGTAGAAATGGTAAAAGCTTCCGTAAATATTGATGAAAAGCTTGCAATGCAGGAATTAAATACTTTCTGTGATTATGCTGATCTTTCAGTAAAAAAGATGCTGTTAAAGGCGAAAATTTATTCCAAACGCTGGTGGTAAAATGCAAAAAGCAGAACAGGTAAAACTTATTGTCCGAAAATATGTGCTGAATCCCGTTTTTGTTGTTCTTGCATATACATTGCTGCTGGTTTCTCTTTTGTTTTATACAAATCCTTTTGAAAAGTTTATTAATCCCAGTTTTTTAATTCTTTTTCCGGTTTTTCTGGGATTACGGTTTCTGGATGATTTTTCTGATTTTTATAAAGACAAATTGAATGGAAAAGCGGTGATTGGTCGTAAAATACTGTTTACTCTGTCCCTTTTGTCCGTTGCAGTTGCAGTTTTACTTTCGGTTTTGACCTTTCATTTTCTGTTTCTGGCAGTTGTTTTGCTGATAGTTGTGATTTATTGCTGCAAATGGGATTTTTTGAAGCCGGTTATTGTTCCTGTAACTTTTTTAATTATAATATTTTATGAATTTGGATTACATTTTTCTAATATTTTGATTATCAGTTTGTGTCTGATATTTAGTTTAGGATTGAGTTTTATGAAGAAGAAAGAAATTTATACTCTTGAGGAAATTGGCGGCAAAACCTTTAATCTTTACAAACTGAATATAAAAAATACGCCTGCGTATTATCCAATTAAAGCAGAATATCTGAATCCTCCAGATAAAGAAAAGCTGGAATTGATTGTAAATAGCTTTTGTAAAAATAATAAACTTTATGCGGTTCGTTCTTCTGCCATTGATGAAGATTCTGCTGCTAATAGTTTTGCGGGAATTCATGATACTTTTCTGAATGTAAAAAAAAGCGAGGTGCTGGAAAAAATCCTGGCAGTTGTGGAAAGTGCACACAGTGATGTGGCTATGAATTACCGCCGCGAAAATAACCTTAGCACAGAGAATATTCAGATTTCTGTATTACTGCAGGAAATGGTTGATGCAGATTTTGCCGGAGTTTTAAATACAATTAATCCGGTAACCAACAATATTTCTGAAACTGTAATCAGCGTAACAAAAGGTCTTGGCGACAAATTGGTAGATGGTACGGTGGATGGAACTACTTATTATCTGGATGGTAAAAAAATAGAAATAAAAGGGCCTGATATTCTGAATAAAAAGATTTTGAAGAGACTTTTAAAACTGGCAGATGAGCTTAGAGCAAAAACAAACCGTTTTCAGGACTGTGAATTTGCAGTTAAAAACGGGAAAGTTTATTTTTTACAGTCCAGAGCAATTACTACTTACGATATTGATACTCATAACCTTACTTTACTTATTGATAATTCAAATCTTATTGAGTCTTATTACGGAATGACATCTCCATTAACTCATTCTTTTGCTCATGAAATTTATTCCAAGGTTTATACAGAAACCGGACATTTGACAAACATCAATGAAAAAATAATCAGAGAAAATAAGTGCTATCTGGATAATATGCTTTATTCCTTTGAAGGAAAGTTATATTACAATCTGAATTCCTGGTACAAGGTAACATCAGTTTTTCCGTCCAAAAATTCCACAAATTACATGGAAAGTATGATGGGCGTAAAGACAGGAAATAACAGTTTTAAGCGTACAAAGCTGGGCTTTTTTGATTATATTAAAGTTGGTTATGCATTACTTTCTAAATTCAGTAAAATTGATGAGCTCTCAGAAAAATTTATTCATAATTTCAACGAGATTGTAAATCCATACTACGGCAAAAATCTTGATCATCTTACTAAAAATAAACTGGTTTCACTCTATGAAGAAATTGATTCAAAAATCATTAAGGAATTTACTATTCCAATTTTAAATGATATTGGCGTAATGATGAATTTTGGTCGCCTGAAAGAGAAGGTTAAAGCTTATCCCAATCGTGATGAATTACTGGCATTTGCGGTAAATAACAATGGAAATGTGGAAAGTGCTCAAAATGCAACAGAGTTTATAAAAATTACAGAATATATTAGAGCAAATAATTCTATTCTTTCTGATTTTGAAACTCTCACAAACGAAGAACTGTTTGCTAAATACTACGAAACAGAAAGTGAATTTTCAACAATTTTACATGATTATATCTACAGATTCGGTCCTAGAGTTATTAATGAATTGAAACTGGAAACCGTAACAATGATAGAAAATCCTATTTTAATATTCGAATTGTTAAGAGATAGTCTAAAAAATCAGACAAAAATTGATATAAAACCGTCGGAAATTGAAATTCCAGCCTCGTTAAAGCGACTTGCAGGTAAAGCAAGACACTTTATTCAGAACCGGGAAAGGCTGCGTTTACGACGAACTTATATTTTTTCTGTGATCAGAAATATCTTTTTAAGCTGCGGAAAAAATCTGGAAAAAGAGGGAAAACTAGATTCTTACAGAGATGTTTTCTATCTTACTAAAAATGAAGTTTTCTACAGCAAGGAAAATTTTGATTACCGTAAAACTGTAGCAGACCGTAAAAAGCAGGAAGCAATAGACAGTAAAAAGCCATATTATTCCAGAATTGCCTTTTTTGGAGACAAAATTCTTCCAATTTCTTTTATAAATTCAAAAGGTTTTTCCGGAATTCCTTCAGGTAATGGTATAATAAAAGAAAAAGTTTGTGTAATGGAAACAAAGGATGATACTTTTGTTCCAGGTTCTATAATAGTTACTAAACGAACAGACCCAGGGTGGATTAGTCTGTTCCCTATGGCCAGCGGTTTAATTGTTGAACACGGCAGTATGCTTTCTCACAGTTTTGTTGTTGCCAGGGAAATGAAGCTTCCTTGTATTGTTGGAGTATCTGGAATTACACAGGTTTTAAAAACGGGAGATGTAGTCACATTGGACGCGTCTAAAGGGGAAATTAAAATTGAAACTGAAGAATTATTACAAGGAAGATAATTACATTCATTACAGCAATTGTCATGAAGATTTTTTGCTGTTAAAAAAATATATCACTCCACAGACAAAAGAAGTACTTTCTGTAGCTTCTGGTTTAGATAATTCTCTGGCTTTTCTTACCCAAAATGATATAAAAGTTCATGCCTTTGATTATAATCCGTCACAGGTTTATCTGGGAAAGCTGAAAATAGAAGCTATACGCCATTTATCCTGGGAAGAAATGCTTAAATTTCTTGGAATAATAGATCTGGAAGCCGGCGGAAATTACAAAAAATACAGAGCAAATAAAGATTCTTCAGCAGCTCGTGTAGATTTGTACAATAAAATTTCTGCATTTTTAGAACCAGAGGTAAAGAATTATTTTGATTCTCATTTATTTTTAATTGAAATTGGACTTGTAAATTGTGGTCGTTTTGAACAATATTTTCATATTTTCCGTAATATTGTTTTCCCTCTGACATGTGGCAACAGAAATATTAAAAAGTTTGCCGCTGCAAAAACTATTGAAGAACAACGGGAAATTTACAGAAAAAAAATAAATACAAAACGATTTAAGTTTATGTTTAAAATCTTTTTCTCAAAAAAAGTAATGGCAAAGCTTGGTCGTGATAAAAAATTCTTCAAATATAGTAGAGAAAGTCTTTCGCAGATTCTTAAAGTCAGGGTAGATACCGGTTTTACGAATGTACTAAACAGAACAAATCCTTATTACGGTTATGTTTTAAATACTTATTATCCGGAATTACCATATTATCTCCAGAAGGAAAACTTTTATAAAATCAAAGAAAATCTGGATAATATCACAGTAGAATATAAACGCTTTGATGAAATGTTTGTTCAAAAGTATGACTTTATGAATCTTTCCGATATTTTTGAATATATGAGTGACAAGGTTATGGATGATTATATGCACAAAATTCAAAATCATCTTAACGAAAAAGGAATTGTTGCTTTCTGGAATATGATGAATGTCAGAAGTTTTCCGTACTGGCAGAGAATTAACGGAAAACAGGATTACATTGAAGACAGAGCATATTTTTACCGGGATTTTTTAGTTTATGAAAAATAACTTCCTGCAGGAATTTGTAGAAAAGGCACGGAATAATCCTAAAACTGCATTTATTTATACAGAAGGTTTTCGTTCTAATAAGGTAAGTTTTCAGGAATTTCTTTCTGATGTCTATAAAATGAACGGATATCTTCAGAAAAAACTGACTGGAAATAATGTTCTGATTTTCTCTTATCCATACAGTTATTTATTTTTTGTAGGAATTTTTTCCTGTGTGTTTCTTGGTAAAAATCTTGTAATAATTGATTCTTTTAGTGACAGAAACAAAACTCGAAAAATGCTGGAACTGGCCGAAGTTACAGATATCCTTACGGACAGGATTACCTCAAAACTGACTTTTTTACTGCCAGGTAAAAATAAAACAATAAATCTTTCTCATTTTTACAACAGCGGAAGTTTTGAGACGGCGAGGGAATCATCATCCATTATTACTTTTACCTCTGGCACTACAGGAATCCCAAAGGTTATAAAACGCAATATAGATTTTCTGGAATCGCAGATCACTCTTATCCGTAACAATGCAGATATCCGTAATGATGATATTACTTACGGTTTACTGCCAATGTATTCGCTGCTTTCTGTATTGATGAATAATACCTGTTTTATTTCAAAAAGAATCAATGACTGTGAAAAATATGGAGTTACAATGCTTCTGGCTCCAATCAAAAAAATCAGAAAAATTAAAAAGCCTGTGCAGTCTATAAAAAGAACTTTCCTTGGTGGCGCCATTCTGTATAAAAAAGAAACTCAGGAAATTCTTTCTAAACTTCCCAATGCAGAAATAACTTATGTGTATGGCGCTTCGGAAGGGGCGGTAATTTATAAAACTTCCCTTAAAAATTATGCAGCAAATCCTTTTACTTTTGATTCTGCAGCTAATGGAATTGCGGTCACAATTATGAATCCCGATAAAAACGGTGCGGGAGAAATTGTTATTTCCGGAGAAACTGTAATTGGAGAAAATCATACTCACAATACCGGAGATTACGGCAAGGTTGTGGATGGTAAACTGCTGCTTTTAGGCCGTAAAAAATACAGTTGTGGCGAAAAATCCTTTTATAATTACGAATATGATGAATATTTAAGAAAAGAAAATCCGGAAATGAAAGACGGCTTTAGTTTTTACTTTGAAAATTCGGTTAATGTTGCTTATTGCGGCAAAGTAAAAGAAGAAACGGGCGTTATATATCATCGTTTTAGAAAACTGCCGTATGATTTGAAACACAAAACAAAGCTTGATTACGGAAAAGTAATAGAAAAGATAAAAAAATAACCTGCAAACGCTCGTTCACAGGTCTTATACTTTAGTTCTTCATTTTATTTCTGTTTAGCTTTCCATTCTTCAACAGCTTCCAGCATCTGGGCTTTTGTGATTTTTCTTCCACAGCATTTTGCTTCATCACAGTAACCAACCGCTTCACATTTTGGAACCAGTAAAGTATCGCAAATCCATTCCCATTCTGGAGAAAGCTTGCGAAGTTCAGATTTAAGTTCGTTAGATAACTGGCGGATTTCTTTATATGCTCTGGAGCAGAGACGCATATTCATAAAATGCATAAGTCCACGGAGATTAATTTTCCATACAATTTTCGATTCCATACCTAAAGGCAGAATGTTTGCCGCATCTTCTTTTGGATAACCTAATTCTTCCAGTTTCTGGTAAGTATCCATAATATTCTGCAAGCCGTCATGATAAACCTGAGCTGCTTCATCTTTAAAAGGGTAATAGAATTCTTCATCAATATTCATGTTTTTTGCATCTACATAGCGGGTAGAACTCTGAAGGCGGGTTGTACCAATAATGTGAGTATATAATTCACGAATACAGCGGGCAGAATAACCGTCAACAATACAGAAAATTTCAGGATATTCGGCTGTACGGGTATGACCACTAAGAATGCAGTTTTTTGCACGGGCAATGTTTTTTTCTTTATCTTCAACAGGACTATTCCAGCAAACTCCGGCACAATAACCGATTGTGTTCAAAGGTTCTTTGTTTGTCCAAGGTAAAATAGTGATCATTTATATCTCCTTAAGTGTCTTTTTATTATAAAGGGATTTTTTGATTTGGGGAAGAATTGCTTTTTACTCCGAAGATGCAAAATATAATATATTTATATTATATTTTGGTTCGCTGATTGTTGTAGAGATTCATTATATTTCTGTTGTAGTTCTTCTTGTATGATATAATGTATAAAAATTGTGAAATATAATTCTATCCGATAGAAAATAAACAGGTGGTATTTTTATGGCTGCAAAAATCTGGGCTACAACAAACAGTGAAATTACAGAAAGAGAAATCAAAAACTCTAAACTGGTTTCTGATTATGCTGCAGAATGTATTGTTCTGTTAAAAAATGACGGTGTTTTACCTTTAAAATCAAAAGGAAAAATTGCCTTGTTCGGAAATGGTGCAAGAAATACAGTAAAAGGTGGAACTGGTTCTGGGGATGTTGATGTCCGCAGTTCAATTAATATTGAGCAGGGGTTAAAAGCGGCTGGCTGGACTGTAAGCACTGAAGACTGGATTAACCGTAACGAAAAACTTTATCTGGGAAAGAAAAAGGAATACAGATTATGGCTTGAAGAAGAAAGTAAAAGACTGAACAAGCATTCCAATATCGTAGAGTTTGACACTCCTTTTGTGGAACCTGATATTGAAGTAATTACCGAAGATGATATTAAAAATGCCGGTACTGATACCGCAGTTTTTGTAATTTCCCGTAAATCTGGAGAAGCGGCAGACCGTCATAATGCAAAAGGAGATTATCAGCTTTTTGATAACGAACTTGCTTCCATAAAAAAACTTGCAGTTTCCTTTGAAAAACTGGTTGTGGTTTTGAATATCGGTGGATTAATTGATATGACTGATCTTTCTGCAATTGAAGGGGTCAACAGTATTCTTTTAATGAATCAGCTGGGAAATATGGGCGGAAAAGTTCTTGCAGAAGTTCTTGATGGTACACATACTCCGTCTGGTCATCTTTCAGACACTGTAGCCTGCGATTATTGGGATTATCCTTCATCGGCAGAATTCAGTTTTAATAACGGAAATCTTAATGATGATTATTACAAAGACGGAATTTATGTTGGTTACCGTTATTTTGATTCCTTTGACAAACCGGTTGTTTATCCTTTTGGTTTTGGTCTTTCGTATACAACCTTTAGTTATTCGGTAGAAAAGGTTTGTCAGAAGGAAAATAAAATTATTGCGGAAGTTTGTGTAGAAAACACTGGCAAAGAATATTCAGGAAAAGAAGTAATTCAGCTTTATGTTTCTGCCCCAGGAAAAATGTTGGATAAACCTTATCAGGAATTGAAGGCTTTTGTAAAAACAAAGGAACTTAAACCGGGAGAAAAACAGAAATTTGCTCTGGAATTTGCAATGGAAAGTCTTGCTTCTTATTGTGAAAAATGTGCCAGCTGGGTAATTGAAAAAGGTGATTATGTTGTTCGTATTGGTACAGATTCCAGAACAACTACCGCCGCTGCAATTTTGAATTTTGCAGAAGATGTAATTACAGAAAAATGTGAAAATATTCTTCCATTGGATTGTGAACTTGCCGAAATCAAACCGTCTGCAAGAGAATCAAAACTTCCTGAAGTTAGTTTTAAAATTGCAGTAGATACAAAAGCTATTATCTGCCGCCAGAATGTTTATCAGAAAGACAGACCTGAATTCACTACAGATAAAACTAAGGTTCTAACAATTGAAGATGTAAAAGCCGGAAATTGTACTTTGGAAGAACTGATTGCTCAGCTTACCGTAAAAGAAATGGCAATGCTTTGTGTTGGAACTGTAAAAGGCGGAGAAGGCAGTGTAATTGGTGCTGCATCTGTAACAGTTCCTGGTGCTGCGGGAGATTCCTGCCGTGTAATTCAGGAAAACCGTGGATTTAAAGGGCTGATTATGGCTGATGGACCTGCAGGAATTCGTCTTGATCCACATTTTAAAACTGATAAGGACGGAAATAAGCTGCCAGGTGGAGAAGTTTTCGGTGATTATTTTAATCCATTTACAAATGTTCCAGAAGGCGCAATTGATTATTATCAGTACTGTACTGCAATTCCAATCGGTTGGGCTCTGGCACAAAGCTGGAATCCAGAGATGGTAGAAGCTCTTGGAACAATGATTGGTTCCGAAATGGAGATTATGGGAGTTGATTTGTGGCTTGCTCCTGCTCAGAATATCCACAGAAATCCACTTTGTGGACGAAATTTTGAATATTATTCGGAAGATCCTTTACTTACCGGTAAGATTTCTGCAGCCATGACAAAAGGTGTTCAGAGTAATAAAGGCAGAGGAACTACAATTAAACATTTTGCAGCAAATAATCAGGAAGAAAACCGTTATTTTATGAATGCTCATATTTCTGAAAGAGCAATCCGCGAAATTTATCTTAAAGGTTTTGAAATTGCCGTAAAAGAATCTCAGCCATTAACTATTATGACTTCTTATAATCTTTTGAACGGACTTCATACTCCAAATCAAAAAGATTTGTGTCAGAAAGCCTTGCGCGATGAATGGGGATTTAAAGGTTTTGTAATGACAGACTGGTGTACTTCTTTCCCAAAATCACCACTTACAGAAAAATATAAGTCAATTTATCCTGTTTCTGCTTCCAGTGGATGTATTTACGCAGGAAATGATGTTCAGATGCCTGGTTGTCAGCAGAATATTGATGATATTATTAAGGCTGTTGAAACTGGAGAAGAGGTAGACGGATTTAAAATCACAAAAGGAGACCTGCAGTTCTGTGTTGCAAATCTCCTTAAAGTAATTTTAATGATGGAATAGAAATGGAAAATAAAGGATGGATTACAGTTCATCCTTTATTATTTGATTTTCGGGCATGTTCATTGCTGCACGGCGGGCAGTATCAACTTCAATCCATTCTTTAAGAGAGAGCGGAGTGTAATCGCTGAATTTACAGAAACAGTTAATCATGTTGCAGGGGATTTTACGGTCTGCCTGTGAACCTTTTAATACTGTTTTTCGTGTAAGTTCCTGAAACTGATTTACCAGCACTTCATCGTGAGTATTGTGTACATGTCCGTAAAGCATATAAGTACGGGGAGAGCCGTCAGGATTTATAAGATACTGGTGGTCATAACAAAAAACCGGGTAGTGACTGGCAATTACAATATTTTCACCGTCCTTGAGTTCTGCGTAAGGTTTTACCCACTCAAATCTGTTTACATTAATTCCTTCTTTTTTTAGCCATCGGTTATCGTGATTTCCTTCCAGAAGACAGATTGTTCCATTCAGGCGGTTTAAAACATAATTTACTTCATCGGGTTCTTTTGACCAGAACATATCACCTAACACAATAATCTGATCGCCACCCTTAACTTTTTTATTCCACTGGTCAATCATATACTGATTCATAGATCGAATATCCTGAAATCCGCGGTTGTCCAAAGTCATAACATTTTCGTGGAAAAAATGTAAATCTGAAATATATAGCTTCATATGTATTCATTATACCAATAATTACTCCTTATTGTCCAAAATTGTGTAGCACAGTATAATGAAAGTATAAATTCAGTATGACAAAATATGTAAGTATGTCATGAAAAGAAAGGTGGAAGGCGATGACTTATAACGAGTCCATGACTGTACCAAAAATGATTCTGGAGACTGTAAATATGTATCCGGAAATTGTTGCTCAATTTATCAGAAATAAAAAAGGTGAATTTGATTCCTTAACTTACCGCGAAATGTTCCAGTTAGGTCTGGATTTTGGTGCTGCTTTATTGCTTAAAGGCGTTAAACGCCAGCAGCCAATCGGAATTATTTCTGATAACCGTGCAGAATGGCAGCAGGCTGATATCGGTATTATGGCTATTGGTGCGGTGGATGTTCCTCGTGGCTGTGATGCAACTATAAACGATCTTGAAAAAATCCTTTCTATTACTGAATGTGAAATTGTTATTGTTGAAAATAATGCGCAGGTAAACAAAATTCTTCAGATTAAAGATAAGCTTCCTGCAATGAAAACTGTCATCCTTTTTGAAAATGAAATAAAAGATGATACAAAAGCACTTGCCGAAGAAAAAGGAATTGAAGTTCTTTTCTATAAATCTATGCTGGAAGACGGCCAGACCTGGCGTATTAAAAATCACGGTGTTGTAGAAGCAGAAATGGAAAAGGGTAATATTGAAGAATTAGCTACTATTATCTTTACTTCCGGAACAACAGGAACACCAAAAGGTGTAATGCTCACACATAAAAACTTCCTTGCTCAGCTTGATGATCTTCAGGTTCGTATTTACGGAAATCCTGGGGAAAAAGCTATCAGCGTACTTCCTATCTGGCACGTTTTTGAGCGTCTCGTTGAATATGTAATTATTGTTCAGGGACTTTCTATTGTTTATTCAAAACCAATCGGTTCATTGCTGCTTGCGGACCTTAAAAAAATGAATCCTGCTATTCTTCCTGCAGTTCCTCGTATTTTTGAAGCAGTTTATGACGGTATTACAAAAAAAATGCGTAAAGCCGGCGGAATTGTAAATCTTATGTTCCGTTTCTTTGTTGGTGTTGCTATTGTTCATAAACGCATGGAACGAAAAATGTTTAATCAGAATCCATGTTTTTCAACTTATTATACCTGGTTCTGGTGGATTGTTTTCCTTATTCCATGGCTGTTGATGTGGCCTTTGTACGGACTTGGTGATTTAATTGTTTTCCGTAAAATTAAGTCTATGCTTGGTAAAAACTTCCGTGGTGGAATTGCCGGCGGTGGTGCTTTGCCTCCTTATATTGATGAATTCTTCTGGGCTCTTGGTGTTAATCTTGTGGAAGGTTATGGAATGACAGAAACTGCTCCTGTAGTTTGTGTTCGTCCTTTTGCAGATCCTGTTTTTGGAACTATTGGATATCCTCTCCGTGGAATTCAGACTCGTATTGTTGATCAGGACGGATTTATTCTTGGCCGTTGTAAAGAAGGTGAACTTCAGATTAAAGGTCCAACTGTTATGAAAGGATATTATAAAAATCCTGAAAAAACAGCTGAAGTTTTTACGGTTGATGGCTGGCTCCACACTGGAGACCTGGCAATTATGACTGTTCACAATGAACTTAAAATCAGAGGTAGAATTAAAGATACAATCGTTCTTCGCGGTGGTGAAAATATTGAACCTCTTCCAATTGAAATGAAGTTAGGGGAATCACGCTATATTAAACAGGCGGTTGTAATCGGTCAGGATAAACGCTATCTTTCTGCATTGCTTCTGGTTGATGAAGAAGAAGTTAAAGCTTATGCCGCAGAAAACGGTCTTATGTATGACACTTACGAAGATTTGCTTTTGTCAGAATCTGTGCAGAAACTGTTTGAAGGCGAAATAAGCGAGCTTATTAATCTTAAAAATGGATTTAAACTTTTTGAACGAATCAGTAAATTTACATTGATAACAAAACAGTTTGAGGTTGGTGTAGAACTTTCCGCAAAACAGGAAATTATGCGTTATAGAATTGCAGAACTCTACAAATCTCAGATACAATCAATGTATGCAGATGAGTAACGAAGAAGTATATTACGAACATTTTCAGCGAATAAAAATTCTTGATTTTATGACTACAATGCTGGGGAATTATGCTCTCAGTAAAGGTTATGACACTTTTGTAGACTACATTGATATGAACTGTGGTGCAATTCCCGAAGGAAACTATAATCAGGTTATTGATTCTTCTGCACCACAGGAATTTCTTTCACTTTATACCGGAATTGCTCACAAACGCTTTGCTTTTGCCGTTAACGGTTTATTAAAAATCTCATCAGATTATTTTGCGCCAATCAAAGACTTTTGTTTTAGAACAGGAAAAGACTTAAAAATTGGTGCAGAACAGATTACTTCTCCTAGGGATGCATTTTCTATTTTATGTACTTTTATTCTTGATGGAATGGTAGGCGAAGAAACAAAAGAAATTACTGCAGAAACAGAAAATCGTGTAGAATGGAAAAAACTGGTGGAAACTCACGGAGATGCCTGGGAAAAGGCTGGTGGAAAACTGGAAATTTATTATGAACTTCAGGAAGCTTTTGGAAACGGTTTGATTAATGTAGCAGGTTATGAATATAAGATTCAGAATACAGAAATTTTCAGTCTTGAAAAGAAATCATAATTGTTGCTTGAGAGAGTTTTTATGAAAAATAAAATTACAAAAATCCTTTTTATAATTTTTTCTTCTCTGATTCTTTCGGGAATTCTTTTTGTTGCAGGAATAAATATTTATATGGTGAATTATGCAAAACCATATATTTATACAGATATTTCTGATTTACCCGAAAGTTATACAGTAATTCTGCCTGGTGCAAAAGTATACTCAAATAATATTTCCTTTGTTGTTCGTGACAGAATTGATGGCGGCGTTAATTGTCTGAAAGCTGGCAAAGGACAGAGAGTGTTAATTTCTGGCGATCATGGTCAGAAAAATTATGATGAAGTAAATCAGATGCGTTTATATATGCAGAAAATTTATGGAATAAATCCTGAAATTATTTTTATGGATCATGCAGGTTTTTCTACTTATGAAACAATGTATCGAGCCAGAGATATTTTCTGTGTAGACAGTGCAGTGGTAGTTACACAGAAATTTCATACCGCCCGTTCAGTGTATATTGGCAGAAAGCTTGGGTTGAATGTGGTAGGGTATGAAGCACCGGAACTTAATCCGTTTAGCCGTAGAGTTCATAGCAGCTGGAATATCCGTGAATGTCTTGCCAGAGTAAAAGCATTTTTTATGGTAATGATGAATTCAAAACCAACTTATCTTGGTGAACAGATTCCAATTACAGGTAATTCAAAAGCCAGCTGGGATATGGAAGAGTAGATTTTTACCTAAGAGATATTCCCTAAATAATCCGGATAAAATAGCAGATACTTTTAATTTCATTTTCAAATCGTTATACTAAATATCAAAGCACTGTTTGGTTTTTAAAACCGTTATTTAAAAAAAGATATCTGAATTGGACAGTCTGGTGCTCTGAAAGATTTGGATAGTATGCTAAGTTCATTTTATTAGTTCGCTTCAACGGACAACAATTAAGATTTTTTTTACTCAAATTTGAATCATAAGATTCTTCTTATTATTTAACTTTTAACGAAACTATAGGAATGGTTTATTGTTTACTTGTTAAATAAATATTTAAGAGGTTAATTATGAAAATTAAATTTATTCCATTTTTATTGCTGGGGCTTATGTTTTTTGGTTGTGCAGGGAAAAAAGTAGATTTAAATGGTGACTGGAAGGTAACTGCATTAATTATTGATGGAGTTAATCAACCGGTAGTAGAAAACAATCTGACTGTAACACAAAAAGTCAAAACTTTGCATGTTGCAGGAAACTCTGGAGTTAATTCAATTCAGGGTGATATTTATGTTTCAAACAATAGCAAACTGAAGATAAGCAATAAGTTTCTTTCAACCAGAATGATGGGACCAGAAAAAGAACAATTTTTTGAAGACACTTATGTTCATGCTTTAATGAATGCAGATTCTTATGAGTATGACGGAAAGCTTCTGAAAATTATTGATTCTAAAGATAAGGTTGAAATTCAGTTGACCAGATAGATAGAAAAATATTTCGGAGAGACCTTGAAAAAGGAAAGAGAAAATGAAAACTATACGGGAATTAAAACACGAATTATTTAATGATGAAGTTGATATTAGAGTTCGACTTACAAGGGTAATTTTATCCTGCGTTATAATTGCGTCAGTTTTAGGTTTACTTCCAATGGCAATTTCTCATGCTGCTGGCTGGTGGCTTAACATAGTTCTTTGTGTTATTTCTATTTTCTGTCAGGTTTTAAATGTAAGATTTCATAAAACACAGGCTGCTGCCTTCATTATGATTTTTATTTGTGCTGTTGTTGTTCTTCCTTCTATGTATTTCAGACAGGGAGGCATCTTCAGTGGTGTTCCTTGCTGGATGATTTTTGCTACCTGTGTATCCTTTATTATGCTGGAAGGAAAACTCCGCTATTTTACAATGATTCTTAGTGTTATTGTATACAGTTTCTGTTTTGGCGCAGAATTTCATTTTCCTTCATGGGTTGTTCCTATTGCTACAAAAAAAGCAATTTTCCTTGATATTTTTATCAGCTTTGTAAGTTCTACAATTATTTATCTTATTATTCTTGATGTACATCTCCGTGCATATTCAAAACAGAGAGAAAAACTCAGTTATGCTCTGCAGTATGATGCATTAACCGGTGTAGAAAATCGCTATGCATACGAAAAATACATTCACGAAATTAATGACAAAGGTTTGGATGATAATCTTGTTGTTGTTTCGGCAGATGTCAATGAATTAAAACATGTAAACGATAACCTGGGACATTCTTCGGGAGATGAGCTTTTGAACGGTGCTGCCAGAGTATTTACTCAGTCGTTTGCACCTTACGGAAAAGTATTCCGAGTAGGTGGTGATGAATTTCAGGCTATTCTGAAGACAGATAAAGATCTCGCGCAGATTAACTCAGAATTTGAAGAAAATATGAAAAACTGGTATGGAACCACCGTAAAGGAACTTCATATTTCGGTTGGTTATGCCTGCAACCGTGACTGCAAAGCTTCAAGCTGTACAGTTCTTACTGGTCTAGCAGATAAAGAAATGTACAAAAATAAATCTGATTACTACAAAAAAAGCGGCAAAAACCGACGAATTAATTAAGAAAAAAAATAATCTTTTACAGTCAAATTCTTTTATAACTTCCTTTTTTTTTTTTTAATATTGGCATTAAAAAATTGGGAGTTTATCATGAAAAAGTCTCGCATTGGCATTGCAGTAGCTGCAGTACTCTTTTCTATTTGTGGTTTCATTTCGTGCAAACCATCGGTAATTCACGAAACTGTTTATACTTACACAGATCCTGAAATAACAGAAATCTCTGTTTTCTCTGAACCGGATATTGTTGATTATGCAGTGGGCACAAAGCTGGATTTAACTGGTCTTGTAATCAAGGCAAAATACAACAACGGAATGACAGGAATTATTACGGAAGTGTATACAGCAACACCTGCTGTAAATTCAGTATTGAATACTCTTGGATCAGTAAAAGTAAAACTCGAATATAAAAAGTTTACTACAAGTTTTAATGTTACTGTTTATGAAGAAGATCCGTTTAAGCCTGCAGAATTAACTGGTATTTCTATAAAAAAATCTGGTGTCAAAACAAATTACACAAAAGGCGAACAATTAGATTTATCGGAATTGATTGTTTATGCTGTTTATGATGATGGCGAAACAAAAACTGTTACCAATTATACAACAGAACCTGCCGACAAAACTGAACTTACCGAAACAGGAGTTACTACAGTGTCAGTAACTTATGAAGGAAAATCTGAAACTTTTGAAATTAATGTTTTTAATAAGCTTCCAACAGAATTTACAGGTATTTCTATTCTTAACGGGGTTAAAAAGACTCTCTATGAAACAGGTGAGGCTTTAGATCTGAAAGGTTTGATTATTGGTGCAACTGACGGTAATGGTGATACAAAGGTTGTAACAAATTACATTACAGAACCTGCTGCTGGAGCTATTCTTGATACTGCAGGAAAAATCAATGTTACAGTTTCATATCTTGATTTTACAGAAAATTTTGAGATTGCAGTAACTGAACAGATTATTTCTGAAAGTGTTTATCTTGAATCAATTTCCGTTTTCCAGAAACCATTCAAAACTGCTTATGAAACTGGTGATTTTTTTGATGAAAAAGGTTTGATTATCAGCGGAAAATATTCTGATGGACTTGTAGCATTGATTCCTGAAACAGATTATGTTCTTGATTTAACATCTGGAAGTGAATTAGATACAGAAGGTTCAAAGACAATTACAGTTACAAAGGGATCTATTTCTACAACTTTTGTAATTACAGTTTCAAAGAAAATACTTTACGGAGATATAACTACAATTAATGTTTTAGTCGCTCCAAATAATGATATTGAAGTAGCAAAATTGCAGGTAACTGGCGGAATCAGTTTTACTGCTCCTGCAGGATATGAATCTTATTTGTGGAAAGTAAATTCTGTTACATACGGAAATGAAAACACTTTTGACTTCACAACAGATGGATTAATTCCTGGAGTTTATTCTGTAATTCTTATTGCAAAAGACAGCTCTGGAAATTACAGAAGTTCAACTTCTTTTGTAAAGGTTGCTGAATAGGAACGGGGAGTAGAGTATGAAAAAAATGATTAAAACATTTGTTAAAACAGTATTTACACTTGCAGTTACAGGACTGCTTTTGGTAACAACTTCATGTAAGTTTGGTCGTGAAATTTTAGATCTTACTGATGAAGCATATATTACTTTTGATGTTTCGGCTGCACGAACAGTAATGCCAGAATTTGATACTTCAAATTTCAGTAATTTTATTTTATCGGGAACTTTCCATGGCGAAGATCCTGTGATCCTTGGATCCTGGAATAATCTTTCTACTGCAAAAGTAACAATTAATGCCGGTGTATGGGATTTTGCCCTTACCGCCAAGAATGGTTCCGCAGTTCTGGAAGGAATTTTATTGAATAAATCAATTTCTTCTGGTGAAAATGTACTTTCTTTCAATATGAATGCTGTAAGTTATGGTTCTGCTTCCAGCTATGGTTCTCTTTCTGTACAACTGAATGTTCCTGAAACTGTAAAACTGGTAAAAGCAGGTTTGTTTACTGTTGATACAGAAAAACCGGTAGCAGATTTTGGTATTCAGACTCTGGAGGTTGCAAACCGTTCTGTTACATATAGAAAAACAATTGTTCCAACAGGTTCATATCTTGTTAAGTTCTTTATGTATGGTGATGAAGAAGGAACCGTTTTATTGAATGAATATTCGGAAGTTGTAATTGTTGCCAGTGAAGCAGTTTCAAAAGGTAGTGAAACTATATCGGATGTAAACATTCCATATACAATTTCATATGAGCTTGGTGCCGGTCAGTTAAAGGCAGGGGCTAAGTGTAAATCAGTTTATTCTATTTTGACTACAACTTATCTGCCTTCTGCAGAAGATCTGGACTATCCGGATCATGTATTCTTAGGCTGGTATGAAGAAGAAGATTTTTCTGGAAATGCAGTAACTGTTATTCCTGCAGGTTCTGCTTACGGTAACAAAAAATATTATGCCCGCTGGGTAACTCAGGGTAATTATGAACTTCCTGTAGGTGAAATTGCTACAAAGATTCATGGACTTGAAGCGGAAGGTGCATACACAATTATATCTTTGTGCGGTTCACCTGCTGTAGATCTTATTAGCCATATTAGCTCTGCTTTATTGGCTAGAACAGCTCTTGTTGTGTCTCTGGATTTTTCTGCAACAAATGGTCTTTTGACTCTGGAAGATAAAGCTTTTGAAAACTGTACTTCTTTGCATAGTATTGTTCTTCCTTCATCTATTTCTACTATGGGTAGTGCTGTTTTTGCCGGTTGTTCTAATCTTGTTGAAATTACAATTCCATTTATTGGAAAAGATGCAACAGCTACAACCGCAAGTGCTACTACTTTATTCGGTTATATTTTTGGCAGCACAAAATACGAAGGTTCCGTTCAGATTTCACAGAGTTATAGTAGTTCATCAGTAACTTATTATATTCCTTCTTCTTTGAGAAAAGTAAATGTGCTTGGCGGAAAAGTGCTTTATGGTGCCTTCTATAATTGTTCAATGCTCACAAATATTTCATTAGCTGATAGTATTACCGCTCTTGGAAAGTATAGTTTCTATAATTGTACAAGCCTTGTAGAATTTTATATTCCAGAAAATGTACAGACTTTAGATAACTATGTTTTCCAAAAATGTACATCTCTTTCAAAAATTCATATTCCTGCAGCAGTAAAAACTTTTGGTACAAATGTATTTGATGGAGATACAAGTCTTACAACAGTTACCTTTGCTGATAATTCGGAATTAACTACAATAGGCAGTTATTCATTCCAGAATTGTTCTTCTGTTACTAGAATTGATTTATCAACAACAAAGGTTGCTACTATTAAACAATCTGCATTTGCTGGTTGTACAAGTCTTGCGGCTGTAAATCTTGATTCCGGAGTACTGACAACAATTGATAGTTCGGCATTCTCTAATTGTGTTGAATTAACTTCTGTAATTGTTCCTTCAACAGTTACTGCAATTGGTCCTGCTGCATTCGGAGGCTGTTCTGGACTTACAAGCTTATCATTGCCATTTATTGGCTATTCAGGAACTGATTATTCATACAGAGCTAGTCTGACTTTATTTGGTTATATCTTTAGTGGTACTCAGTCTGCAGGCTGTACTCAAATCACTCAAAAATACAAATCATCATCGGATTCATCATCTGAATCTTCTTATTCAGTATATATTCCAACCGGATTAAATACAGTAACTATTACTGGGGCTCCTGCTGATAAGAAAACTGTACAGCAGTATGCATTTAATGGTTGTACTTTAGTGCCAAATATTATTTTGAAGGGTGGTGTATTAGAAACTTCTGCATTTAATGGTTACACAGGTCTTAAGACCTTTGAATACAAAGATGCAGCAACCCCATTACCTCAGTATGCATTCCAGAATGCAACAAATTTAACTACAGTAAGAATTACAAATCCAAAAGAAGGTTTTAACAAAATTGATACTTCTACATTCCTAGGTTGTAAATTATTAACTGATTTTGTTATTCCAGAAACGGTAACAACAATTGGTACTTCTGCATTCCAGAATTGTGAAGCATATTCAAATATTGTTTTACCTTCAAAACTTACAACAATTAATAGTAATGCTTTTTCTGGATGTAAATCTATTTCTAACATTGTTATTCCAGATTCTGTTACTTCAATTGGTGGTGGAGCGTTTGCCGTTTGTCCTGGAATTACAAAAATGACAATTCCATTTACCGGAACAAGTGCTGCTGCAGAAACAGGTTCAACTACATCTTCATTTGGATATATTTTTGGTACAAATTCATATACAGGAGGTACTGCTGGTACTTCATATTACATGAATGATACTGCAACAACTGTAACTGGTGCAGGAAATTACTATTATCCTTCTAACCTTAAAGAAGTAGTTTATACAGGAACTAAGCTTACAAGTGGTGCTTTCTCTGGTGCAAAAACACTTACTACTGTTGTTCTTCCAGATTCAATTACAGAAATTCCTAATGCTTGTTTCTATGGATGTTCAGGATTAACTTCATCTCCTGTTAAATCTACAGTAACAAAAATTGGAAAATCTGCATTCTATGGATGTACTGGACTTACAAGTGTTACTATTCCGGCTGGAGTAACTGAACTGGAAGCTGGTGTTTTTGAATCTTGTACAGGAATGAATTCGATTACAATTCCTGCAAATATTACAACAATTCGTACCAATGCATTTAAAAACTGTACTGGTTTTGAATCTATTGTTATTCCAGATACAGTTACAGCAATCGAAACCGCAATACTTTCTGGTTGTATCAAGCTTAAAGAAATTACAATTCCATTTATTGGCAGCGGAATTAAGGAAACTGCTTCAAATTCTACTACTTTTGGCTGGATTTTTGGTACTACTTCTGTAACAGGTGCTACGGCTACTGCTCAAAGTTATAAGTCTGGCACAACCGCAGGAACTTTCTATATTCCTGATACTCTTACAAAAGTAACAGTTACCGGCGGAAACCGCTTCTTTGGTGCCTTCCAGAATTGTAAAAAACTTGAAGAGATTATTCTTACCGACAATGTAAACTTTGGTACTGAAGAATATGCATTTGACGGATGTGCTGAACTTAGATCTGTAAGATTACCTGCCGCAACAAAGATGCTTGGTAATTATGCATTCAATAAGTGTTCAAAATTAACAACTGTTCGTAATACTGAACAGTTAAAACAGTTAGGTAATTATGCTTTTGCGGATTGTACTTCTCTTGCCGAGTTTACAATTCCTTCTGGGGTAACAAGTCTTAATTCGAATGTATTTAAAGGCTGTTCTTCATTAACAGAAATTGTAATTCCTGCTTCTGTTACTGCAATTCAAACAAGTGCTTTTGCCGGTTGTAAGGGACTTACAAGCATTGTTATTCCAGAAACTGTAAGATCAATCGGTGCCTCTGCATTTAGCGGTTGTTCAGAACTTGCAGAAATGACAATTCCATTTGTTGGAAGTACTCCTGATGCAACTACTGCAGCAAACTCAACTTTATTTGGTTATATTTTTGGAACAAGTTCTTATACAGGTGGTACAGCTGCTTCTCAGAAGTGCTCTGCAAGTGCTACATCTGTTTCAAATTATATTCCAACAAAGCTTAAAAGGGTTAATGTTACCGGTGGTAATATTTTGTACGGTGCTTTCTCTAACTGTACAAATATTGAAATGGTTAATGTGGATGATGAAATCTATATGATTGAAACTGATGCATTCCTTAATGTTCCTTCTGTTCATTACCACGGAACTGCTATTGGAAAACCATGGGGTGCAAAGCAAATGAATAAAAGTGTTGTTGTTGCAGTAATTCCTTCAACTTGTGTTACTCATGGTACAGGTAATAGAGTTTGTGCAGGATGTGGAGATGTTCTCGAAGAAAATGTTGAAATGGAATTAACAGAACATAGTCCAGATGAAGAAGGAAATTGTACTGTTTGTGGTGGTAAGATTATATATGTAGTTTGGGAGAAGAATAGTGGTAGTTATACTCAGAGTGGGAAAACCTGGTCATCTCCATCTATTGGCCATAATGCTTCAACTACTTCAAAATGGGTAATAACAATTCCAGAAGCTGTGGAATATAATTTTACTGCACGTGTTTCCAGTGAATCAGGTTATGATAAATTCTCAGTTATTGTTGACAGTACAACTATTGTTAATGGCATTTCCGGTTCTGTAACACAAGATTGTAAAGTAAATCTTTCTGCTGGAACTCATACAATAACGGCCACTTATACAAAAGATGGTTCGAATGCTATTGGTTCAGATAAAGGATATATTACATTAAATGATATCATTGTTGTAAAGCAGTAGTCAAAATCCAATAGCAGTGTTTGTTGGGGGCCCTAACCAATATCTATCTTCTGTTTCGTCTGTTGTTTGAAAGAACAAGAAGACGGAGCAGGGAACCAATTGCTGTAAGTGCCGAAGCAACGTAAGTCATGGCCGCGGCAGTAAGAACCTTCCGTACACCTGCTAATTCCCGTTTATCAAGAGTCCCTGTTTCCTTAAGGATTTTAAGGGCTCTTCGGGAAGCATTGAATTCTACTGGAAGAGTAACAAGATAAAAAAGTACAGCACCGCCAAAAAGTACAATTCCGATATTTGTAACTAACTGGGCAATGGCAAAATATGGACTACTGATATCTACCGAATTACCAAAAATAATTCCTAAAATTGCCAGAGTTGGACCGAACTGTGAACCAATATTTGCGGCAGGAACGAGAATTCTACGGAAGGCAAGAGGTCCATAAGATGTTGCGTGCTGAATTGCGTGTCCTGTTTCGTGGGCAGCAACTCCAATAGCCGCAATTGATGTGCTGTTGTAGGTTGAATCACTGAGGCTCAAAACCTTGTTGGAAGGGTTGTAATTGTCAGAAAGGTTCCCTCCAATACGACCAATTTTTACATCATTAATGCCATTTTTCTGCAAAAGAAATTGCGCTGCCTGTGTTCCCGTAATTCCCCGCTTACTTAAAACTTTGTTGTAGCGTGCAAAGGTGCTTTTCACCATCATGGAAGCAATAAGACTTAAAAGAACTGCCGGTAAAACAAAAATAACATAAGTGTAATCAAAATACATAAAAAACCTCTGTATTTATAATATACCGAAAATATTCTCTATGGTAAAATAAATGTGTTATGGCAAAGTTAATTACTGGAATTCTGGCTCATGTAGATGCAGGAAAAACAACCTTATCTGAAGCGCTGCTTTATGAAACCGGTGCAATCCGTAATCTTGGAAGAGTAGATTCCAAAAATGCATTTCTGGACAATAATTCTATTGAACGGGAACGGGGAATTACAATTTTTTCCAAGCAGGCGGAATTGAATCAGAAGATTACTTTGATAGATACACCCGGTCATGTGGATTTTTCTGCGGAGATGGAAAGAACTTTGGCCGTGCTTGATGCTGCTATTCTGCTGATTAATGCTTCTGATGGAATTCAGTCTCATACTAAAACTTTGTGGTCTCTGCTTAAGCAGTATAAAATTCCAACAGTAATTTTTGTAAATAAAATGGATATGCCTGATACAAATCAGGATGTAATTCTTAAAAAATTGCAGCAGAATTTCTCTGAAAATGTGATTTGTTTTGATAAGAAGTCTACAAAATTAGACAGTTTTTATGAGAAAATAGGGAATTCTGACGACTTTCTGGCAGAAAAGTACCTTTCCGGAGAAGAAATCACCACCTCCGATATATCAAAAGCAATTTCCGAACGAAAGCTGTTTCCTTGTATTTTTGGTTCCGCTCTTAAACTTGAAGGCGTAAAAGATTTACTGGAAGTGATGGACACTTATCTTAAAGTTCCTGAATATCCTTCTGATTTTGGTTGTATCATTTATAAAATCTCAAAGGATAAACAGAATAATCGTCTTACACATCTTAAAGTTACCGGTGGTGTTCTTAAGGTAAAAGATCAGTTTGGAGAAGAAAAGGCAAATGAAGTCCGCATTTATTCCGGAGAAAAATATGAAATGGTAAAGGAGGTTTCTGCCGGAAATGTTTGTACTGTAACTGGCTTAAAGGATTCATACGCAGGTCAGGCTTATGGAATCAGTTCAAATATTAATAATTACCGAATGGAACCAGCTTTGATTTATTCAGTCATTCCACCTGCCGAAGTTGATATTCCAAAAATGCTTCATATTTTACGGGAAATGGAAGAAGAACTGCCGGAAATTAAAGTTGAATATTCAGAACAAAACAGTGAAATTTGTGTAAAACTTATGGGAGAAGTTCAGACAGAAGTAATTAAACAGCTGCTTTTGGACAGATATAAAATCAATATTGAATTTGGTGAAGGAAGAATAGCTTACAAAGAAACCATCACCGAGCCTGTAATTGGTGTTGGTCATTACGAACCCTTAAGACATTATGCAGAAGTCCATATAAAAATGTCGCCTTTACCCCGTGGTTCAGGACTTAAATTTCTTTCCCGTTTAAGTGTAGATGTGCTGGATACAAACTGGCAGCGTTTAATTATGACTCATCTTAAAGAAAAACAGCATGTGGGAGTTCTTACGGGAAGTCCGATTACTGATATGGAACTGGAAATTGTGGCAGGAAGGGCGCACCTAAAGCATACGGAAGGGGGAGATTTCCGTCAGTCAACTTACCGCGCAATTCGTCACGGGCTGATGTATTCAAAATCAATTCTTCTGGAGCCAATGTATTCCTACGAAATTGTTGTACCAGAAGCAAATACGGGCCGTGTTATGAGCGATATGGAAAAAATGCACGGAACTTTTGTGCTGGATGAAAGCTTGGGTGGGTTTACAACTTTGCACGGAAGAGTTCCTGTTTCTACAATGAAAAACTATATGAATGAAGTGCGTTCTTACACAAAAGGATTGGGAACATTAAGTCTTGCAATGGATGGATATGAAGTGTGTCATAATCAGGAAGAGGTTTTGAAACAGCTGAATTATAATCCTGATGCAGATCTGGCTAATCCTGCGGGAAGTGTTTTCTGTTCACACGGAGCGGGTTTTACTGTTAATTGGGATGAAGTTTTAAATTACAAACATCTTGAATCGCCAAAGTTGTAAAATTTGACTGTAAATAATCTCTGTGTTAGTCTTATTGAAAAGATAGGAGCCTTTATGAAACGAACGTTTACTAAAATATGTTGTGCCTGTTTATTTGGCTTTGTAATTACAGCTTTTACAGGATGTGATTCACCAATTAATCCGGCAGGGGGAATAAACGAAATGATTACCGGTAATGTTTATTCTGAAGAAGATAGTACCCCTGTAAAAGGAATTAAAGTTACTTCCAATTACGGATATACACTGACAGATGAAAACGGTTATTTTGAGATTCTTTCTTATTATCTTGTTGATAAAACCAGCGATTCATCAATTTCTGTACCAAAAGAAGATCATGTACTCACATTTACAGATATTGATGGCGATGCAAATGGAAAATTTAAAGAAACTGCAGTAAATGTAACACCAAGATCAAAAAAAGCAATTACTGTTCAGATTGAAAAGGATTTATAGGAGAAAAGAGCATGAAAAAAATCTTATTAGCTTTTGTTGTTGCAATATTCTGTTCTGTTTCTTCTGTTTATGCAGAAAGTGATTTACAGATAGGTTTAGGTGGACCTGCATTTGAAATGAGGAATGCAAGTTTATTCAGTGTTAATATTGGAAATCATAACTTTTTGGGAGAAAAAGAAAATATTGGTTTTGCAGAGTATGTTTCTTTTTCACCTGTTACAGTCAATATGTTTGATAATTGCATAGGATTTAACTGTAGTGCATTTGCAGGTGCAGCATTTAAATTTTCACCTTTTGAAAATAGTGATGTACTTTTATCAACCGGTTTTAAATATTTTATGTATTATGCAAAAGGACTTCAAAATTTCCCTAATAGCACTGACTCAGACGAGGAAAAAAGAATAATTGTTGAAGATACAAGATTCTTCTCAAGTTATTCAATTTCTCTTGATGTGCAGATTAAATTCTTTGCTGACAAAAAGATTTCTGTTGCGCTGGGAATTCCTGTTTCTGTAGGAATTGGTTCAGAAGAGTACAAAGAAACAGTTAAAGCTAAAAATCCAAACAGTGTTTATAAATCTCTTTCATCAAATGGTGGAATTGAAGAGTATATGGAAGTTGGACTTCCATATGTTATGTTCTGTGTGAATTTTTAATTTGGAAAGCCAATAGAAATCCCGCCGGATTGTTTCAGATAATAACCGATATGAATTACGAATTATTATTTACAAAACACTTTATGGATTTTGCAACTGCAGATTTATCATTTATGGAAGAACATACAGTAAATGAAGAACTGGTTATGTTTTCTTCTGACAAAGCCTTTGAAAAGGTTCAGATTGATGTTCCTGCGGATGTAACTTTTAAATATGCAGACACTTCAGATGAAGCAGAAATGAAAAAACTTCAGAAAGCTGTTGCAGCCGTTGAAGAAGATTGGGTTCAGTATTTTAAGGGAAAGAATATTCCATACCTTCTGGCTTATAAGGGAACAAAAATTGCAAGTTTTTGTATTGTTGATGATTTTGGCACAGAAGAAATTGACGGCAAAACTGTAAAAATTGGTGGACCTGGCTGTGTTGGAACTGTTCCTGAATTCCGTAAAAATGGAATTGGCCTGAAAATGGTTCAAAAAGCAACAAAAGATTTGTTCGACAATGGATATGGCATAAGCTGGATTCACTGGACAGGAGTTGGTCCATGGTATATGAAACTAGGTTATAAATCTGTCTTGAAATGGAACAAAAAGGGATTTATCATATAATTATCAATAATGAGGATATGAAAATGAAAAAAATCACCGCTGGTATTTTAAGTTTGCTTTTATGTACAGGTTTTTTATTTGCACAGGAAAAAACTTTTGATGCTTCTTTCCGAAACTGGATTACTACAGATCTGGTTTATCTTGTAGATGTTGCACCTTTGGCTGAATCAGGTGTGAATTTTGCTCCAGTTACTGGTCCATATGATGCTTTCAAAGGTCGTGCTACTGTTTGGAGCGAATGTAATGTTGCTTTACCAGGAAATAATGGTCTTACAACAGGGAATAATGTAAAATTTCAGGAAGGAATAGAAATCACTCCTGTTTCAATTGTTTCAAAAACTAAAGTAGTGTGGACACCAATTGCATTTTTGAATTTAAGTGCTGGTTTTAATGTTGGTACAGGTTTTGCATATGGTCCATTCCACGGAAGTATGGCTGCCCTCGGTAGTTTTGGTACTACTGACGGTGGAAAAACTATTACCGAAGAATATGAAACTCTCACTCCATTTGTTCATTTGTATGTTGAACCTTGGGTAGAAGGTTTGTTCCAGTTTGATCTGGCAGCTGTTCTTCCAGAAGATAAAAAAGAATGGACTCATGCGGTTCTTCAGGCAACTTATAAAATTGCTCATTCAGCAATTACCGGTCAGGAAGATGGAACTGTATGGGAATGGCAGCTTACACCTCAGCGTTTTAATGGCTGGAATTACGATTCTGTAATTACTCTTGGATATATGTTCCCTGATAAAATCAAACCTCTTTCCCTTGCCGGAGTTCAAACAGAAATTTCTGGATATTACAATGTAATTCCAAAAGCAGGGGATTGGGCAAATACATTAAAAGATTTTGATCCAAACTTTATGACTGTTTCAATCAGTCCAACTTTGCTTTTTGACTTTAATGAGCATCATACACTGGGAATGCAGGTTAGATTCATCAACCGTTTAAGCTATGAACAGACCGTACCAGGAATTACAAATACTACCTGTTCAGGAAAAGTTAACGGTGTTGAATGGATTTTTGACCGAATTGCTTTAAGTTATACTTACAACTTCTAATTCCATTGCGATATAGGGAGGATATTCATGGAAATTATCGAAATTAATGAGCATACCTGCCGTTTTGAAGATAGCGGGGTTAGATTCTTTCTGCTGGAAGGAACAAAAAAAGCCTTATTAATTGATTCTGGCATGAATACTCCCGAAGCTGCTAAAATTGCCGCTTCAATTACAGAACTTCCTGTAGAACTTTTAAATACTCACGCTGATCCAGATCATATTTCCGGAAATGGAGGTTTTTCTCAGTTTTACATGAGTCCTGCGGAGGAAGAAAACCTTCGTTCGCATGGCAACAACGGAAAAATTATTCCAGTTTCGGAAGGTGATATTATTGATTTAGGGGACCGTCCTCTTAAAATAATCGATATTCCCGGTCATACTCCCGGCAGTATTGCAATTATTGATGTAAATAATCGTGCTTTAATTGCCGGCGATTCAGTTCAGAATGGCAACATCTTTATGTTCTCTGAACGCCGTAATATGAAGAAATATGCAGAAAGCTTAAAACATCTTCAGAAGTTTACCGATCAGTTTGATGAAATTTATCCTTCTCACGGCACTTTCCCAGTTTACAATGAGCAGATTACAAAGCTTATTCAGGGGGCAGAGGAAATTAATGCAGGAAAAGCATCCGGAAATCAAATAGAAATGTTTGGTAATAAGGTTATGCTGTATAAATTTGATTATGCAGGTTTTCTTTGTGATCTTGAAGCTCCTGAAAAAGACTCTACAAAACAGAAAATTCTTATGGCGGCGCTGGATTTATTTTCGGAAAGAGGGTTTGATGGAGTAGGTGTTGACGAAATTGGCGAAACTGCCGGCTTTAAGGGACCTTCTTTGTACCGCCATTTTAAGGGAAAAGATGAAATTCTTAGCGAATTAGTCCGCTGGGGTGAAAAATATTACACCGAAAAGTTTGGAAATACTTCAAAAGACGTAAAGATTCCAGAATCTACTGCAGAATTAATTAAAATCACAAAAGAAAAAATTGATCTAACAATGCATGATTCAATAATCTGCAAATTCCGTAAATTGTTTACAATCGAACAGTATAGAAATCCAAAACTTTCTGCTCTGGCAACACTTCATTCTTTTGAAAATTTTACAAATCTGTTTTCTTCAATGTTTGACGGAATGATGAAAAAGAAGCTGATAAAATATAATAATCCGGAAATACTTGCCCTGGAATATATGGCTCCAGTTTCACTTTTATTGCAGGTTTATGACAGAGATTCTTCAAAAGAAAAAGAAATAAATCAGATTATTGATCAGCATTTACATCATTTTATTACAACTTATTCTTTTGCTGTATAAAAAGATAGGGTATAATTTAAGAGAAAGAAAAACAAGACTTAATATAATTAGTGAGTAATAAGTGATTAATAATATTTTTCATGGTATTGATGCCGAAACTTACGCAAAACTTTTACCAGAACTTAAAAGTATGAATCGTAAAGTTCTTATTATGATGTCTAGTGCAACTACAATCCTTCTTACAATATTGCTTGTAGTAACTTCTTTAACCGACATTATGGGATTTGCCAGAAATATTTACCTTGCCGCAGATGCATTTTATATCACAGTTCTTTTACTTAGTATTTGTGCAAAAAATAAATTACAGATGATTATAATGCCTCTGTCTGTTTTATTTATAATTTTTTCTCTGCTATTTGGAGTTTGTTTAAGTATTTTAGATTCACCAGACCATGTTTCTACGGTTTATATGGTTCTTTTGATTGTAGTTCCATTGCTTTTCAATCTTCGCCCAATTACTCCTGCAATTGCTGTAATACTTTGTACAATACCCCTTATTGTGCTGGAATACTTTTACAAAACCAGAGATGTTTTCTTTACAGATATAATAAATGCTTTCAGTATTGGTTCTATGGGTATTTTTGTTGGTACTTACATGATGAGAATCAAACTGGCTCGTTACAAAATTGGTATTGTTAATAAAGAGCAGGCAGAAGCACAGCTTCAAAAGGCTGGAGAACAGCTTCTTTCTCAGACAGAAATACTTAAAACAATTTCGGGCATTTATAACAGTCTTCATATGATTGATTTGGAAAAAGATACAGTTTTTGCTTATTCTTCAAATGAAACAATTGATAAGTATGTTACTAATGGTAATAATGTCGAAGAAAAAATGAAAGCCGTAATGACCCATTTGTTCATTGAGGAACAGCGTGATTTTATTCTTGAATTTACAGATCTTAAAACACTGCCTCAGAGACTGATGAATACTAAATATACAACCCATGATTTTAAGAGTACGAGAATTGGTTGGTTGCGACTGACTTTCATTGTAAATAAAAGAAACGAACAGGGAGTTCCAACTCAGGTTTTATTTACAACTTTGCTTATTGATGCAGATAAAACTCGTGAAGAAGATCTTTATAAACAGTCAAAAACTGATGAACTTACAGGACTTAGTAATCGACGTGCTTATGAAGAAAAACTTCTGGAACATAAAAATGAAGTTATTTCTGAAGATTTAACTGTTTTTGCTTTTGATGTAAACAGACTTAAACAGGTAAATGATACAATGGGACATGCTGCAGGAGATGAATTAATTATGGGTGCTGCAGATTGTATTTTACAGGTTTGCCGAAATTATGGACCATGTTATCGTACCGGTGGTGATGAATTTATGGCATTATTAAAGGCAGATGCCGAAACTGCATTACAAATCAAACTGGACTTCTTAAAAATCACTGCAAACTGGAAGGGTAAACTGGTAGAAGAAATGTCTATTGCCTGCGGTTATGCTACAAAATCTGAACATCCTGTAGAAGATGTTCTTGAACTGGCAATACTTGCAGACAAGAACATGTACATGGATAAGCGGGACTTTTATATAAGCTCGGGTATAGAACGCAGACGAATAGACATAGAATAAAAATTATTCAGCTTCAATTGCCTCAGGTTTTGCAATTTTTTTGGCAATGTAAAGGAATGGAGTATCAAGTAAGCTTGTTACAACATAAATTACATAACATGCACCTGTAATTCCAAGTAATTCAGGGAAACTGTAAATACCAAGGAAAGCACCAAAGTTAAAGATTACAATATTTACAAGCTGTGAAAACAGAGTAGAGAAGTTATTTCTGAACCAGAGGAATTTATCGTGGGAACCAGTTTTCTTTTCTGTAAGATTCCACCAGGTGTGATACAACCAAACATCAAGAATTTCCGAAACAACATAAGCAATAAGACTGGAAAGCAGCATTCTTGGAGTATTAGAGAATAACGCTTTAACTGATGGAGAAGCCCAGTCACTTTCTGCAGGAATGTAATGAACCCACATAAAAGAAAGCAGAATAAACATAATTGTTGTAATAATTCCAACAAGAACACCTTTGTTTGCATTTTTCTTACCGTAGATTTCAGAAAGAATATCTGTAGCAAGGAAACTTGAAGCAAAAAGTGTATTGCCTAATGTCTGGTCCATGCCAAAAGCGTGAACAAGAATTGTAACTTCGATATTTGCAAAAACTGCACAAATACCGATCCATGCGAACAATCCGCTTTTTCCAAATAACTTGAGGAAAAGAATTGTTGAACCAAATGAAATCAAGAGCGAAAGAATTAAAAGTAATTCATTCATAGTGAATAAAACCTCCAGGGAAAAATCCCGTGCCGAGGCCTTCTCGTAAAAAAATAAGGTTGATTGTGTGTAATTAACGTTGACCTGGTTTTGTTTTACGACAGGAAGGACTTCGAACTGTCAATTAATTTGTTAACTCAATGTATCAAAAAAACTTTCTTATGCAAAGAGATTTATTCAAAAATACAATATATTCCTTATTTATATTTATTCCTTTCTGAAGTAAGTTTATATTAACTGAAAATATAAACTTACTTCCGTTCAGAAGGCTAATATAAGCACCGCTGAACGAGTCTTTCTAACCGGTAGTAAATTTTATTTTTTCGGTAAGTTTACACTTACGTTTAAATTTCTGATTTAGAGGAAAGAAAATGAAATATTCAATCAATGTAAATCAAAATGACAAAATTCCTTTTAATAATAATGTAAATTACTGTGTAGGAACTGGTCGAATGGGACTGGCTCTTACAAAAGAATATTATGATCAGCTGAAAATTGTTCAGAAAGATATTGGATTTAAGTTTATTCGTGGTCATGGTCTTTTTTGCGATGATATGGGAATCTATCAGGAATTTCTTGATAAATCAGAATTAACTAAATCACCAAAAGATTTTCCAGATTTTAACGCTTACATGGAATATGTAGAACAGAATGCTAAAAAAATCGTCGAATACAATTTTACGTATCTGGATAGAGTAGTAGACAGCTATATTGAATTGAATATCCGTCCGTTCCTGGAGCTTGGTTTCATGCCTTATAAAATGGCTTCTGGAAAACAGACAGTTTTCTATTGGAAGGGAAATACTACACCTCCTGCCGATTATAACAAATGGTGTGATATGGTTCAGGCAACTTTACGCCATTTACTGGACCGCTATGGTGAAGAAGAAGTATTAACCTGGCCAATTGAAGTTTGGAATGAACCAAATCTTCCTGGTTTCTGGAAAGATGCAAATATAGATGAATATTTTAAGCTTTACGAATTAACTGCAAAAGCTGTGAAAAAGGTAGATGAACGCTTTATGGTCGGTGGACCTGCAATTTGCGGTGGGGCAGATGAAAAGTGGATGAAAGGCTTTTTAACTTTCTGTCAGGAAAAACATCCTCCGTTAGATTTTATCAGCCGTCATCATTATTGTACTGAACTTCCTGAAGATAAAGGCCATTACGGTTATCCAAAAATGATGGAACTGGATTATACACTTCAGACTCTGCGTGATTGCCGTAAAATTATTGAAAGCTTTGATGAGTTTAAATCACTTCCGTTCTATATCACAGAATTTAATACATCATATATTCCAAACTGTCCTGTTCACGATACAAATATGAATGCAGCCTACATTGCCCGTACTCTGGCAGAAATTGGAGATTATGTTACAGGTTATTCTTACTGGACTTTTGG
Organism: Treponema sp.; assembly: GCA_024402615.1. GTDB lineage: Bacteria > Spirochaetota > Spirochaetia > Treponematales > Treponemataceae > Treponema_D. The sequence goes on along the minus strand of JAKSTK010000004.1, from coordinate 1,630 downwards.
TGATGTTTTTGAAGAAAGAGGAATTCCGTTTACACCATTTTACGGCGGATTTGGACTTCTGGCAGATGGTGGTATTCCAAAACCAACTTACTGGACATTCAAATTCTTTAAGGACTTAAAAGAAAAGGAAGATTGCTGTGTTTATCGTGATAAAAATCTTGTCATCGTAAAAACAACAGACGGAAAATACAAGGGAATTGCATGGAATCTTACAATTGAAACTAAAGAAGAGGAAATTTCAGTAGATTTGAAGCTTCCTGTCGGTGAAATGCTGAATCAGGAGCAGAAGGATTTAGGAAGAATGTGTCTTTTGACAAAAACTGTAGATGAAGAATGTTGTAATCCTTTGAAGGTCTGGCATGACCTGGGAGAATTTGCTCATCCAACTACAGAACAGAATGATTTACTGAAGGCGGCTGCTCATCCACAGATTAAATCAGAAATAATAAAAAAAAAAAAGGGTAGTGCAGAAATCAATTTGAAAATTAAAAAACACGGCGTTGTTTATTTTGAACTTGGAGCCGCTCCAGTTACAACTGACCGCGGATACGATTACGATTTTAATTACGGAAAATAATCAGTTTTTATATGTTTTTGTAATAAGTAATATTGGTTAAGGAGATTTTATGAAACAGAATGTGTTAGTAACAGGAACAGGTAGAGAACAGGCATTAGGATTTGCTTTTGTTCGCCGCTATCAATATGGCGATTTGTTTGTAACTTACGAGGGCAAAGCGTATCCTTGGTAAGAGAATTTGTAACCCAGCATCTGAGTAGTATACTGCTTGTAGGTGCTGGTATATCAATTTTAATTATAATATTTGTCTCGCATAGAAAGAAAACTATTAAATATCAGGTTATTGTTTCGGATAGGATTATTCCTGAAATTGATAACTTTTTTTGTAAATTTAATGAATTAAAGAAAGATTATATTTCTACTGGCATGTACAATTTATTTGTATCAAAGTGGAAGCTGTTATTTTCTAAAATTCAGAAATATAATTTTTCGAATAAATTACCAGCATATGAAAAAATAGATTCATTTATTAAAACTTATTCAAATCTTCAACAAATTATAACTGACCATAATAAGGATTATATACATAATCAAGAAATCAAAATTAAAAAATTTTATGATGAGTTAGATTCTATCTCTCATTCATACATAACATATAATAAATGTAAAGAAATTAGTAATAAATGGTCTGATTTATTTATAATAAATAAAAAACAAGAATATTCTCCTTATATTCCAGAGCATAATAAAGTAATAAATTTTCTCAATGAATATTCAAAAATCGAGGAATTAATAGAAACAAAAAATCAGCTTTATATTCAAAATGAAATTGTGTGTGCTGATGATTTATTGTCTAATATTGATGGAAAATCATTAGATGAACAACAGAGAGCAGTAGTAGTATCTGATGAAGATAGAACTTTGGTTTTAGCAGGAGCGGGGAGTGGAAAGACGTTGACAATTGCCGCTAAAGTAAAGTATCTGTGTGTTAGAAAAGACATAGATCCGAAAAATATTCTTTTAATCTCTTTTACTAATAAATCTGCTACTGAAATGACTGAAAGAATTAAGAATAAATTAGGAATTCCTGTAGAAGCAACTACTTTTCATAAA
>JAKSTK010000039.1 GCA_024402615.1 Treponema sp. | reverse complement strand
AACCTAGCCTTATAGGCTAAGTGCAAACCACCCGTTTGACGGGTGGTTATGATTTAACAATCTTTACTGTTCATATACCGGTTTTTTAAGTCGTTTTTCAAAATCTTCACAGACTAAAGGCTTGTCATACAGATAACCTTGAATTGTACGGCAGTTCATAGTTTTTAGAATTTTCTGCTGTGCAAGTGATTCAACACCTTTACAACATCAATATTAAGATTTTCATAATCAGAGTAATTTTCAGATTCAGTTAATTCAATTTCAAAATAATGCTATTTTTATTTATTACCAAGAATTAAAGTTTTCGCCTTTTCTGTAGCATCCAGTAACTGGAACATAAACTCACAGTATGGAGTTGGAATCTGATGTTTTACACCAAGGCGACAAATGGTACCGCAAAAATAATTATTTTCGGTAAGGCGGCCGGCTTCTATATCCTGCAGCATTGAACATTTTCCCAGCGGATCATAAGTCAGATTCATTTTGATGGCATTTTCAAGCATTTCTTTTGTAAGAGGTATACCTTCAGCATTAGCAACTGCAATGACTTCATAACCAATTTTACGGGCTAAGGCCTGCTGTGATTCATATCTGAACGCACCGTAAGTTGAACGGGTTAATGCACCAAGAGAATTAAAAACTGTATTAATTAAAAACTTACGCCACATATCCAGCTGAATGCTCTCTGGTACCCTGTAAGAGATTCCAGCTTTATCAAACAGATTTTTTACTGCACATACTCTTTGAGAAACATTATTATCCTTTTCTCCAAAAACAATTGTTCCTTTGCCGGCACAGGTAATATCACCGCTTAAATTAATAGACTGCAAATCAATAATAAAACCGTATAAAACCTTCTGGGCTCCATAAGCTTCTGAAAGATCCACCTCCGATTGAATTCCATTCAACAGAGAAAGAATCATAGTTTCTGCCCCTACCCCTTTTTTTATTTCTGCAATTGCTTCATTCAGCTGAAGATTCTTTGTACAAATCAAAATTAAATCTACAACTGGAAGTTCATCGGGAGTTACATACTTAAAATCAATTTTTTCTTTATTAATAAAAATACCTTTTTCCAGATATCTCTGCTTTCTGCCTTCATCAACAACACAATACAAATCACAACCCAACACAGAAAGCAACTGCTGACCAACTACAGCCCCCACAGCACCAAGACCAACAATGGCCGCAGACTTAATTTTATTTTCTGAACAAATCATAATTTTTCCCTATATCTAACTATTATATGGATATAATATCATTAACCTGAATATTTTTGGCGATATTATTTTGCAAATTCTATACAATAAATTATAATTAGAAGAATACTATGAAAAGAATTGGTGTATTAGTCCCAGCTTTTACTATTGATTATGTTCAGGACTTCTTAAAAGGGATTACAGATTATTTTACAGGAAAAGATGTAGAACTCATTATTGCTCAAACTCAGAACAAGAACAATAATGCAGGTCTCTTTGATTATCAGTATTGGGCCTCAGTTTCTCTTCTGAAATCCAAATCCATTGACGCTTACATTATCCCAATGGGATTGTACACCGTCAAAATGACTCCTGAAACAATTATTAAAGAGCTTGAAGAATTTTCACCACGTCCTATTATCTGTACAGCCATTGATATTGGTTTACCAAATTCTTATGTAGTATTAAATGATTGTAAAAAAGCCTTTACCGACTTAGTTTCACATCTTAAAAATCAGCACGGCAGAAAGAAAATTGCTTTCATGTCTGCAAATGACACAAAATCTGCAGAAGCATTTGAACGCTATGAAGCTTTTAAATATGCAATGAAAGCAAACGATCTTGAATTCCACGAAGAATGGGTTTTCAGCGGTGGATTTACAGACTTTGGTGCAAAAGATGAACTTCTAATGAAGTGCCCTACAAAAGAATCTGTTGAATTTGACACCATTGTTTGTGCCAATGATTTAATGGCCGTTGGTAGCCAGTCAGCACTTACACAGTTAGGATATTCTGTTCCAGAAGATATTTTAATTACAGGTTTTGATGATTCTTCTGTTGCTGTATATAACAAACCAAAACTTACTACAATTAATCAGGATATTTCTGCCCAGGCTTATGAATGCGGAAAAATTGCAGAACGTCTTTTTGCAGGAGAAAAACTTCCACGCATTAATTACACAGAATTAACTATTAAATACCGTCAGTCTTGCGGCTGTATCGATATGAAAGAATCTGATTATGTATACAAAAATCAGGAAGAGCAGATTATTAACGAACTTCATATCAAGAGAAGTTTAATTCCTATTCATGACAATGAAATTCACGAAAAAATGAATATTACTACCATTGTTGATATGGTTAATATTTCAAACACCCTCCGCCAGTTATACTACATTCTGAAGTTTCTGGTTGGACAGGCTGATTTATCTTCAATGTATATTTCCTTGTACGAAACCCCTGTATATTTCAACCAGAAAGAAGAAATAGTTCTTCCTTCACAGGCTGAATTGTACATGTATGCAGATAATGAAAAGAACATAGAATCCTTTACTCCAGGAATCTCTTTTGCTCCACAGAAAAATCTGTTCCCTTACAGTCTGGAAAGTGGAAGTCCAGGATTCCATATTATTCAGCCAATTTTTGCTGGTGAAGGTATTTATGGATTTATCACCTGTAAAATCAAAAATCCTGCATGTTTCCCAAGTTATCACGTATACTTAAAATTGATTGTTTCTGCTATTTCAAATGCTTTCAATTACACAGAAAGTATTGTTCAAAAAGAAAAGCTTACTCACGAAAATACAACTCTTGAACAGAAATCTAGAACAGATGAACTTACCGGTATTCTTAACCGCCGTGGATTTATGGAAATCGGTCAGAGAACTCTGGATGTACTTCAGGAAATCAGCAGTGCGGGAGTTGTCTTCTTTGCTGATATGGACGGTCTTAAAACTATTAATGATACTTATGGTCATAAAATGGGAGATAAGGCTATCAAACTTCAGGCAAAAGCCCTCAAAAAAGTATTCCGTAATACCGACGTTGTAGGTCGTCTTAGTGGTGATGAATTCGGTATTATTGCCAACGGTATGCTCATTGATTATGTTCCAGAAATCCGTAAAAAACTGGATGCTGCAAATGAAGAAATTTCTATAAAAAATAAATTACCATTTACTCTTTCAATAAGTCTTGGTGCTGTTGATTTAGCTAAAGGAAGTACCTTATTGACTTTATTAGCTGAAGCGGATAAATCTTTATATCAAGAAAAACGTAAAAAACACAGCAAGTTGAAGAAACTTAAACAAGAGATTGATAAAAAGGTTCTGGATGATATTTCTAAAACAAAAGATAGTATCTCTAAAACCAGAAATAAGATTTCTAAGACTCTAGAAACAAAAAAAAGAAAAACCTCTTCATCAAAAAAAGTCGCTGAATAACCTGCTGTTTTCGGAGAGATTATGAAAAAAATAATTACCTCACTTTTGCTCCTTTCTGGAGTTACCTCTTTCATTTTTTCACAGGATATTTCTACACCTAAATTCAAAGGCTGGAAACAGGCAGAAACTGAACATTTCCGTTTTATTTACGAGGATGCTTCAAAAGAAGCGGCAGAAAATTATGCCCTCATTGCTGATGAAGCCTGGAATAAAATTGCAAAAATCTATGCATTACCACAGAACAAAACAAATATTTTTGTAACTGGCCGTACAGAAACTGTAAATGCTTTTACCTGGAATGAACCGGTAGAAATCATGATGTTTACAACTCCTGTAACACAGCCAGATTTTACCTTCCGCGAAGACTGGCAGAAAACCTTCTTTACTCATGAACTTATTCATGCCGCAAACATGAACTTTGAAGACAAAAAAAATCCATTGATTTACATGTTCGGACAGATTGGTAGTGGAATCGACTTGTCTATGGTGAACGGATGGGCTTTAGAAGGTTTAACTACTGTACTGGAAACAGAACTTACAAATGGCGGTCGTGGAAGAAGTCCTATTTTTGAACTGGATTATAAAGCACCAACTCTGGAAAATTCTTTTATTTCTTACAATGAAATCGGCATGGAAAAAGAACCTCCATACGGACAATCCTATGTTATGGGATATCTGATTATGAGAAGTATTGCCGATCGCTTTGGAATTGAAACTCTTGCCGACATTGAACGAAACCGAACTCTTTGCGGCAGCTGGGAAGACAGCGTCCTTAAAGTTACAGGAATCAGTGCATCAGAAATCTACAAGGATGTAAAAAAAGCTCTGGTAAAAAAATATGCCGATGAACGAAAAATTCCGGAAGGTATTACAATTTCTCCAAGAAATACAGGAACCTTCTATTACAATCCTGCTGTAGTGCTTGATGACGGATCTTACATTACTATCCGTTCTGCAAAGGGCCAGGCTAATGCAGTAGTAAAATACAACCCTGCAGGAAAGCGTGGATCTAAATCAATTTATGCCACAGACGAAGAAGATTCTGAATCAATCAACCGTGAAACAGTTTTATTCTACGGCAGTTTCCCAGGCTCAGACAGTATTACCGCCGATGCTTCTGGAAAAGTATATGCCATTATGGGAATTCAGCACAACGATTCACAGCCAGGACTTACTTTAGAAACAAATCTTTATTCCTGGGATAAAGATAACGGAACAAAACAGCTTACAAGGAACTATTCGCTTTTTCAACCTTCCGTAAGCCGTGACGGTTCAACTCTTATTGCCGTAAGACAGAAAGGCATGAAAATGACTCTGGTAAAAGTAGACACATCTTCTGGTCAAGTTACAGAACTGCTTTCAGATCCAAAATACAGCTTTATTCAGCCTGCAGTAAACAAAGATGGAACTAAAGTAGCATTTCTTGCGGTGGATGATACTCGTGCCAGAGTTGCATACATGAACCTTTCCGAAGAAGGAAAATTTAAGTTTGTAGGAAATAATGATCAGCAGATTTACGACCCTGCATATCCTTTCTGGCAGGCAGATGATTCCCTTACATACAGCTGTAATTACCGTGGCCGTCTTGAAATATTTGAAGTATTAGGAGATGGTCCGGTTCCTTATGATTACGACAAAGCAGAAAACTTTTCTGAAAAAGCCGTTATTGCAGATCCTGTTGCAGCTTTATGGGCTTATAAAACAGAAAAAGGAATTTACTACGCATCTTATGCCGCTACTGGTAATGTAATTAAAATGTTCCCTGCTGAAAAATGGGGAGAAGTTCCAGAAAATGAAGGACCTTCGCCTGCAGGTGAAGTTATCTGCTTTGGTCATCTGGAAAATGATTTACCAGACTTTACTCCTTTTGAACCATTAGCAAAAAAAGAAGAAATTAAAAAACGCACAGAAGAAAACAAGAAAAAAGCAGAAGAAGCTGCCAGTACAATTACAACCCTTCAGAATGAAAAACGCTATGGCGGCGCTTTTACACCTTTACTTTATCTTCCAATTGTTTCAGTTTTTGATGACAAAATTAACGATAAAAGTCCTTTTGGTGCCGGCTTCCTTTTAACCGCTTTTACTTCCCGTAAACAAATGAACCCTGGAATTTTCTTTATGGATGCCATTTATTATTTCTCTATGCAGAACATTTCCGGCGAAGGTGGTATTGAACTTCCAATTGGACCTGCTGTCCTTGATATTATTGCTTACAGAATTCTTTCTGAACCTGAAGCTGCAGGTAATTACCTTTTCACAGAAAATAATAATATTTCGGTGGGATATACACTGCCATTAATTTACACAGCCGATATTTCTACACAGAATCAACTGGTTTTAATTGGTTCTCTTTCCGGCTCCCTTATCAGAACAGCTAAAAATCCTAACGAAGTTTGTTCTATCACTTCTCCAATGAATAATAATCTTTTTGCAGAAGGACAGATAGGAATTGAATATTGCAACAAAAGCAGAAATCCTGGCTCTGGAAGTGGCCATGAAATAAAAACTGCATTATTTGGAACAACTTACTTTGATGCTAAAACCGGGAAATTCTTCTTTGGCGGTGAAGGTGATTTTGACTGGCGAAATGCAAATAACGCTATGGACTACGGATTCTCTCTTGCAGCCCGTTATACAAATTATCCGGCAGATTTTACACCAACTTACAGTCTTGTTAAACTCAAAGGAAAACATGTAGACAGCAGTTATTCAACTATTGCCGTTCCTCAGGCTTATCTCACTTTTAATGATTTCTTTGGTGAAGACTTTGATATTAAGCTGTATACAGAAACTGCCCTTAAATATAATCCGGGTGATATACAGTTTGATATTTTTGATAATCTGGGAATGGTTACCTTAGGCATAGAAGGTATATTGGATTTTGGACGTTCATACATTGCCTGCGGTTACAGTTTTGAAACAGATTTCTCTGAAAAGTTCATTTCTCATGATATTTATATTTCCTGCCGAATGAACTGGTTCCGTTTCTAAATTTTTCCACAAATTTTAATATGTTACTATAAATAGTAACATAAATTCATTGTTTAACTTTTCATTTTTTGGTAATATCTCCTTAACTTATACTTAAGGAGTTAAGTTAAATGAAAGATATTACCAAAATGATGGATTACAGACCATCAATTAAAGTATTGGATGCCACACTCAGAGATGGTGGATTAGTTAACGATTTCTTTTTCCCAGAAGGATTTGCAAAAGCACTCTACGAAGCAAATGTAAAAGCTGGTGTAGATTACATGGAATTTGGTTATAAAGCTGCAAAAGACATGTTTGATGTTTCTAAATTTGGACCAAGCAAATTCTGTGATGATGACTATATACGTAAAGTAGTTGGTGATAATAACACTGATCTTAAAATTGCTATAATGGCTGATGTTGGACGCTGTAACTACAAAACAGATATTCTTCCTAAAAATGAAAGTCCTGTTGATATGGTTCGCGTTGCTACTTACCTTCACCAGATGCCTGCTGCATTGGATATGATTGAAGATGCACACAACAAAGGTTATGAAACAAGCTGTAACATTATGGCTCTTTCTACTGGTCAGGAAAACGACATTAAAACTGCTTTGGAAATGGTTGGTAAATCACCTGTAGATGTAATTTACATTGTAGACAGCTATGGTTCAATCTATCCTGAAGAAATGGCTCGTGTTTGTGACCTTTTCCGTGAATATGCAGACAAATACGGTAAAAAGCTTGGTATTCATGCTCACGACAACCAAAAGCTCGCTTTTGCTAACACAATTGAATGTGTTGGTGATGGTGTAGATTTCCTTGATGCAACATACAGCTGTATGGGTCGTGGTGCAGGTAACTGTGCTATGGAACTTCTTCTTGGCTTCCTGAAGAATCCTAAATACAATGTTTACCCGGTTGTTAAATTCATTGAAGAAAACATTGTTCCTCTTAAAAAGGCGGGAGTTGTTTGGGGCTATGATTTGCAGTACTTACTGACAGGTCTTTTCAACCAGCACCCACGCTCTGCTATCGCTTTCACAAAAGACGGAAGAACAGATTATACAGAATTGTATAAAGAAATTATGGGATTAGACTAATAAGGGCTATAAAAAAAGGAACTTCTCTTGAAGTTCCTTTTTTTATAATCCGTGTGACAAATTTTATTTATCACACAAAGTTGTGCCACCTAACAGTATCTCAACTTTATTACCGTTTCAGATACCAGTCTATCGTAAGTCTGAGTCCTTGTTCGAAGGACATTTTGCGTTCCCAGCCTAACTGTGTTTTAAGCTTTGTGCAGTCTATGGCATAACGAAGATCATGACCCTGACGGTCTTTTACAAAAGAAATTGTTTTTATTATTTCTTCTACAGTTCTGCCGGTTTTGGGAGCCGCAAGTTCAATCACTTTTTTAAGCAGCGTAATATTCTGCCATTCATTTTCGCCGCCAATGTTATATTTCTGGCCGGTAATTCCTTTATTTACAATCTGCCATACAGCCCGGTTATGATCTTCTACATAAATCCAGTCACGGATATTTTCTCCATTTCCGTAAACAGGCAGCATTTTACCGTCCCTGATATTTGTAATCATTAAAGGCAAAAACTTTTCTGTAAATTGATAAGGACCGTAATTGTTGGAACAATTACTTACAGTAACAGGTAAACCGTAAGTGTTGTAATAAGCCATTACCATATGGTCAGCACTGGCCTTTGATGCAGAGTAAGGACTTTTGGGAGCATAAGGAGATTCTTCTGTAAAATACCCATCTTTTTCCAAAGAACCATAAACTTCATCTGTAGAAATATGATGAAACAGTACATCTTCCCGTGGAGAATCAAGAGAAACCTGCCAGTATTCCCGGGCTACTTCCAGTAATGTAAAAGTTCCAGTCACGTTAGTTTTTATAAAAGAATCAGGCCCCGTAATTGAACGGTCAACATGAGTTTCTGCGGCAAAGTGAATTACTGTATCAATATCATATTTTTCAAAAATCTTCTGAAGAGCATTTCTGTCGCAGATATCAGCTTTTTCAAAAAAATAACGCTTTCCGCCAAATTTTTTTTCAACCTCAAAAAGATTATTCAAATTTGCAGCATAAGTAAGGGAATCTACATTTACTACAGTCCCGTCAAAACCACTGTCCATAAATTCTTTTGAACCGGTTGCAGAAAATCCAAAAAGATAATTAATAAAATTAGAACCGATAAAGCCTGCCCCACCGGTAACAAGAATATTTTTCAGTTTTCTCATGCTAATCACTTATCCACTTTCCGTTCAAATCAAAATAATGGCCATAAGCATTAAAAGACGGATATTTTTTATCTTTTTCACTGAGGATTACTTTTGAACCAATATCCTTCAGCAGTTTTTCCCAGTCAATTCCAATTTCGGGATCATTCCACATAAGGCCACCTTCATCTTCCGGATGATAAAAATTCGTACATTTATAAGAAAAAACTGCAGAATCAGATAAAACCACAAACCCGTGAGCAAAGCCTTCCGGAATATAAAACATGTTCTGTTTTTCTGAATCAAGAATCACACCGTAATATTTTCCAAAGGTTGGACTACCCTTTCGTAAATCAACTGCCACATCATAAACCTTTCCGTCCAGAGTTCTTACCAGCTTTCCCTGTGGAAAATTTTTCTGAAAGTGAAGGCCTCGTAAAACATACTTACAGGATTTTGACTGATTATCCTGCTGAAATTTCATAGTAAGTCCTGCTGCAAAAAAATCTCTTTCATTATATGCTTCAAAAAAACTGCCCCGTTCATCACCATGAATTTCAGGATAAATTTCGTACAAGCCATCAATGGGACATTTTATAAAATTAAAACTCATTTTCTAATCTTCCTCTGTCCCCATTGAAGCGGCAACATATTCCAGATATCGTCCATATTCAGTTTTGCATTCTGCCGCCATTTTTAATAAATCAGTTTTTGTAATCCATCCATTAACATAAGCAATTTCTTCAATACAGCCTACATAAAGTCCCTGTCTTTTTTGAATTGTAGCAATAAAGTTTGAAGCCTCCAGTAAACCATCGTAAGTTCCTGTATCCAGCCAGACTAAACCACGACCAAAAAGCTCTACAGTAAGCTGATTTTTTGAAAGATAAATATTATTAATGTCAGTGATTTCAATTTCACCTCTGGCACTTGGCTTTAAGCTTTCTGCAATCTGAATAACTGAATTATCGTAAAAATAAAGACCTGGAACAGTATAATGAGATTTTGGTTTTGCAGGCTTTTCTTCTATTCCAATGGCTTTACCATTTCCGTCAAACTCAATAACTCCGTAAGCAGAAGGATCAGCAACATAATGACCAAAAATAACGGCACCTTTTTCTTCAGAAACCTTTTTGCAGGCGGTAGTAATCGTTTTTGTAAAGCTCTGACCGTAAAAAATGTTATCTCCCAAAACCAGAGCTACTTCATCGGAACCAATAAAATCTTTTCCTACAATAAAAGCATCTGCAATTCCACGAGGCTCTTTTTGAACCGCATATTCAAAATGCATTCCCAGCCACTTTCCGTCACCAAATAACTCCCGGAAAACAGAAATATCACGGGAAGTAGAAATAATCAAAACCTCACGAATTCCGCAAAGCATAAGCACAGACAGAGGATAATAAATCATTGGTTTGTCATAAACTGGCAGAATCTGTTTTGAAACGGCTTTAGAAACAGGATAAAGTCTTGTTCCAGAACCGCCGGCTAAAATTATTCCTTTCATGCTCTAATAATACCACATAACTCCCCTATGTTGAAACAACTTACTTGTATTGCTAAAATAGAAGTTATGAAAAAGCGGGCTCTTATTCATGTAGAAAATACAGATAATCTGATTAAGTTTGCAAAATTCCTTTCTGATACAGGCTGGGAAATTCTTTCTGCAAATAAAACAGAAGATATTCTTGCAAAAGAAAATATTCCTGTTACTCGTGAAATGGGATTGATTATTTCTCCTGAAACAAACCTTAATACTTCCCAGTTAGTACAGAACATTCTTTGTACCCGCCGCCCCGAAGATTATGGAAATCCTCTGCAGGAAATGTATGACCAGCAGGGCAGAAAACTTGAACCGAACATTCATTTAGTTTGTCTGAACGTTTATCCTGAAGCAAATTATTCTTTTAATAAAAGACAGGTTGCTTCACTGGCAAGACCAATGAATTTCCACATTACTTCAATTCTTCGCAATGCGTACATTAACGCACAGAATCTTATGATTCTTACAGACCCTGAAGATTATGAAGAAGCAATGATTCAGCTTAAAACAGAAAGTGTTAAATCAGAATTCAGAATGTATCTGGCCGCAAAAGCTTTAAACCTGATTTCTGCTTACGACGGTGGAATCTCTAATTCAATTCTTTTAAGTCTGAATAAATCATATTTTTCAAATTATCTTACCTTCCCTTTCCGTAAGCAATATATGCTGGAAGGTGGTGCAAATCCACAGCAGACTTCCTGTCTTTATGCCTTTACAGAAAATACAGGTGCAATTACAGGACTTCAGAAATTACCTGGAGAAAAGCTTGGTTTTAATGCCATTAATGATATTTCTCTTGCCTGGGAACAGGTCAGCTGTTTAGGGGAAATGCTTAAAAACCAGTTCTCTGTAAAATCAAAAACCTGTGATGGTTATGAATATTCCACTCAGTTTACACCACAGACAGGAAGTGTTTTTTCTATTGCCATTAAATTAAATTCGGTGCTTGGTGCATCTTTAGCTGCAAGTGCCCTGGAATCTTTTCAGAAGACTCATAAATACGACAATGCAAATATTAAAAATGTTTCCATTGGTTTCAGTTCTGTAGTTGATGATCATACAGCAGAAGAAATTGTAAAAGATAAAAATATTATCTGTATTATTGCACCGGGTTTCACAGACGAAGCTAAAGCAATCTTTGAAGAAAAATCTTCTATCAGACTTATTCCTGCTTCAAAAACTTCTGTTTCCCGTTACGATTTTATGCTGATGAACGGTGGACTTTTGTTCCAGACAAAAGATTCTATACTTTTTGATCACTGGGATGTAATGACTCAGACTCGTCCAGACCAGTACTTAATTGATGAAATGGCTTTTGGAATACTGCTTTCTATGGCATCCCGTTCTTATTCTGCTGTTCTTCTTAAAAACTTCTCTGTAGTTGGTATTTCACAGGCCGCAAAAACCTGTGACAAGGCAGTTGAATATGCCCTTAGCGATGCCAGAGATTATATTGACAGAAACATGAATCAGACAGATAATTCTGAGCTTTTTGCAGATCTTTTGATTTGTGACTCTGAAACAACATTAACTCCATTTGTAAAACGCCTGATTGATCACGGTCTTAGAGCCATTATTCAACCGGGTACAAATAAAAATACTGAAGAATTTGTAAATTACTGTAACGAACATGGCGTTACTATGGTATTTACAGGAACTACACATATTTCATACTAAATCGAGGATTTTATGCTTTACTATTTGGGACAATACTTACAGGACACTTTTTCTTGGGGACCATTAAGACTGCTTTCTTCTAATGCAGTTTTTATTACTGTGGCTCTCTATTTAGGATTTTTCCTTGCTTACAAAGTGATTCCAAAATTCTATGACAAACTTCCACATGACCGCGGACGAGAATTTACATTAAAAGACAATGCAGAAGCCGCAAAAGGAAAACCAACTGGTGCCGGCAGTGTATTTATTACTTTATTTGTTATTATTTCCGTTGTGCTTGTACCTTTCAGCTGGGCAAAATATTCAATTATTGCATTAACCTGGCTCACAATGCTTACAGGCTTTCTTGATGACCGCAGTGTAACCAGCTGGGGAGAATATCTCAAAGGTGCTCTTGATTTAATTATCAGTCTTGCAGCAGCTTTTATTCTTTATTACGGATTAAAACAGGTTTCTCCAGATGGAACTGTAAAATTCTGGCTCCCATTTGTTACAAATGAAATTACAGTTCATCCTGCAGTTTATATTACAATCTGTACAATTATGCTCTGGGCTTCCATTAATACAACAAACTGTACTGATGGTGTAGACGGCCTTTCTGCAACTTTGGTTTTGATTGCACTTCTTACTTTGGGCGCTGTTTTCTACATGGTATTAGGTCATACAGATATCGCTCACTATCTGCGCGTTCCACATTTTGCGGAAGGTGCGTCATGGGCAATTATGCTGTTTGGTATGGCTGGAGTTGTAATGGGATATCTCTGGCACAATGCTTTCCCTAGTCACTGTCTTATGGGAGATGCTGGCAGCCGTGCTTTAGGTTTCTTTATTGGAGTTTGTGTAATGGCTTCTGGAAACCCATTTATGATTCTTGCAACTTCTTCTATTATTTTTGTAAACGGTGGAATGGGCTTGCTTAAGGTTGCTTTGTTAAGATTCTTTAAGATTAAGATTTTTGAAAATATCCGCTTCCCACTTCACGATCACATGAGAAAGAACCGTGGATGGTCACCAACACAGGTATTAATCAAATTTGTAATCATTCAGTTATTGATTACCTGTGCGGCTCTGGGACTTATGTTCAAGATTCGTTAGTTCAAAAAAATTATTTACAGAATTCAATAAGAGTTTCTGCATCACGGAGAATATTTTCTATGATGCAGTACTCATTTGGCTGATGAGCCATATCATTCAAAGAACTCCATACAACTGCATCAATTCCTTCACGACGTAATTCGGCACCAACCGTACCACCACCAATTCCAATAAACTTTGCATCAATTCCATGAGCAGCTTTAATTGCGGCGGCCAGTTTCTGTGCAACAGGAGCCTCAACCTTTGTTGCAGGAGATTCTGCTTTCTGTGGAGTTGAATATTCAATCTTTACACCGTGCTCCTCTGAAACTTCCTTACAAAGCTTTTCAACTTCAGCAAGAACTTCAGAAATTGAATAACAAGGAAGAATGCGGCAATCCATACAGAAAGTATCTTCACCAGGAATAATATTAATTGAATCTACATTTTTTTCACGCTTTGTTGGCTGGAAAGTTGAATAATTTGGTTCAAATAAATCATCTTTTTTGGAGAAAACCTTTTCCAGATTATGAAGACGTACTGCAAGGTCGCAGGCAGCAAGACAGGCATTTGCACCACTGTCGGGGCGTGAACCATGAGTCTGTTTTCCCATTACATGAACTTTAAGCCACAAAAGATTTTTTTCTGCAATTTCGATTGTACTTCCTTCAGGATCTCCTCCATCAGGAATTAAAACCATATCATTCTTTTTGAATAAATCTGTATTGTTCATTAACCAGGACATGCCATAGTTACTGCCGTTTTCTTCATCTGCCGCAAACAGAAGCTTTACAGTTTTTGCAGGCTTTATACCGTTTTTCATAAAATAAAGTGCGGCCAAAACGCCTGAACAAAGTCCCTGCTGATTATCTTCTACGCCGCGACCATAAAGCTTTCCGTCTTTTTCTACTACTTTCCATGGATCTGTTTCCCATAAAGATAAATCTCCTACAGGAACAACATCAATGTGAGCCATAATCCAGACAGTTTGTGAATCATCTTCTCCAGGAATGGTTGCAACAATTGAAGGACGAAGACCAGAACTTACACGGGAATCGGGAGCTTCAAAACGCTGGAGATTTGTAAAACCATTTTCTGTAAGCCATTTCTGTAAAGCATCAGCCTTCTGAGTTTCACCATCTCCACCGCCCTCTGGAGCAATTGCAGGAATTGAAGTAAGTAAAGTTTCTAACTCCACCATTTTTCTTTCATTATCTTTCAAAAACTCTTTAATTCCCTGCATCTTAATTCCTCGCTGCAAAATTCTTGATTTTTAATTCTATTTATAAACATTCCAGGTTGTTTCTACCAGAGTATCAACATCAGAATATTTTGGTTCCCAACCGATTAATTCTTTAGCAAGCTTTGAAGTTGTATACAAACTTGCAGGATCTCCAGGACGGCGAGGTTCTTCACCGGCAGGAATTGCCTTACCTGTAATTTTTCTTGCGGCTTCAATAATTTCTTTTACGGTTGTTCCCTTTTCAGTACCAAGATTCAACTTAATGCTCTTATCATTTTTAGCAATGTAATCAAGAGCCATAACGTGAGCACGAGCCAAATCTGTTACATGAACATAATCACGGATACAAGTTCCATCGCGGGTATCATAATCAGTTCCAAAGATTTTAAGTTCACGCTGACCAAGAGCGGCTTCCATTACGCGGGGAAGAAGATTTTCTGGCTTCTGTTCAAGTCCACGGATTTCTCCTTCTGGATCATAACCTGCCGCATTAAAATAACGGAGAGCAGCAAACTTCATTCCTTTAAGCTGGTCATACCATTCCATAAATTCTTCGATTTTTAATTTTGTAAAACCATAATAATTGATTGGATTCTGTGGGTGATTTTCATCCATTGGAAGATATTGAGGTTCTCCAAAAGTTGCAGCCGAAGAACTGAAAATCATTTTTTTACAGTTATATTTAACTGCCGCATTCATAATATTCAAAGTACCAGTAATATTATTAACTGAATATTTTTCTGGCTTAGTCATAGATTCACCAGCGGCCTTAAATGCTGCAAGATGAACAAAAGCATCAAAACCTTTTGCAAAAGCAGATTCAATATCATCCTGAATTAAAATATTTCCGTAAATAAAATCATTCTGTGGAAAAAGATTACAACGCAATCCGCTGGAAAGATTATCAAAAACTGTTACTTCATGACCAGCTTTCATCATTTCTTTTACAACATGGCTGCCAATATAACCTGCACCACCAATTACTAATACTTTCATATATCACTCCTCTATAGAAATAATTCTGATTGAATAAAATGTTTCATCTTCCGGTGAATATTCATTTAAATCTTTGATTGTGGAAACCCAGAACCGTTCAATTATATTTTCTTCACCAGCTGTCTGTTCGTAAGCCTTTGCCTGATTTTCTACATTCAGTAAGCTGTCACCTGTAAATACACTAAATGTAAAGTTCTGATCTGGAAAAAATTCCTGTAAAGCAGCTTTATCCATAGTAAGGGCGGCATTAATCCATTCAGGAATTTCTGCTCCAAACCCCTTGTACTGCCAGTTATAAAAATATTCTGGAATAACTGTTATTTCATTTTCTATAATATCTGATGTATTTGAATCTGCTTTATGATCTGCTGTAGTACCGCAACTGAACAAAACAAAGCAAAAGGAAAGAATTACAAAAATAAGACCAGTACTTTTCATTTATTACATTTTATCAATCACTTGTTTTTTTCTCAATAGAAATATAAACTCTGATATATGAAAAAACTGATTACAATTTTAGCCGCAGCACTCCTGGTATTTGGAGTTGTTTCCTGCGCATCAACAAAAGAAATTCCAGAAAACCTTACTGCAGCACAGTTGTTCCAGGGCGGACAGGATGCTTACAGTGACGGAAATTACAAGCAGGCCGAAGCATACTACAACAAAATTCTTGATATGTACGGTGATAATATTGATACTTATATTGAAGCAAAGTATGAACTTGGACATCTTTATGTAAAAACAAAAGATTACAAGAAGGCTTTTGACACTCTTACAGAAGTGCTTTCTCTTTATGAAGCTGATATTACAGGTACATTACCAGCTTCCTTCAAAAAGTTATCTACTATTGAATTACAAAAAATTCCTGAACCAAAGCTCACTGCCTTAATTCAGGAATCTCAGAAATAAAAAATTATTTTGCGTAATCTTCTGTCGAATCAAAAGGCAGAAGAATTACACTTAATTCAATATTTTTTGCTGTAATAGCATTCATTGCATATTCTTCGGAATATTTACCTAATCCTCTTGGAACTGGATGTGGAGGTGCATCCCCAATGAGGATTATTTTTTTAGTAGCAGTTGTACGCCAGTTGTAAAAATCAGCTGATGCATAAAGGGCTTCATAAACTGCTTCAGGAATATCTCCACCTTCTTTTCCGTAAATAGAAACAGCCTTAAGGTTATTAACCAGAACAGTTGGACGGGATGTAAATGTATAAAGACGAATTGGAAGATCCTTATAAACATAAGTATCACCATAATCGCGGTACAATAAAAGTCCCAGACGAGCATTTGGACAACCCGCAAAAACTTCTTCCAGCATTCCAAGTAAATCATTTTTAAGCTTTTCCATATCATCCTGCATACTGCCTGTTGTATCTATAGCAAAAACTACATCCAGATCATCTTTATCTTTAGCTGATTCAAGAATTTTACGGATATCTTCAATAATTGTAGAAGGGCCTTCCGAGTAAATTAAAACATCAGAAAGTCGCTTGAAAGTTTCTTCCGCATCTGAATTATATTGAATTTTAGGATTAACAACGGCAGGAGGCTCTTTTTTTGGAAGCTCCATATTAAAAATAAAAGGATTATCAATAAACTCGCCGTCATAATCAGCATAAGGCTTTTCGAACGTACGAATATTAATAAAGGTTCCCTTTCCGATTTCAATTTCTCCATTGCGGCTCCAGTCATATCCATATTTCAGTTTTTTAGGAATATAGATGTGAAAAGCCTGTCCGAAGAAGGTAGTATATTCGGTGGTTGAGTCAATCAAACTCCATTTGGCACCTTCCGAAACAAGAGGTTTACCATCCAGATAACGAATTTCATCACCATTTACAGTATTATAAGTTAATGCACGGTAAGCATAGTTTGTTGCTTTGCCATCATCGCCTTTTGTAGTTTCTGTAAGAAGAACAGAATTAACTTCAGGAAGCTTGCGGATATAAAGATGAAAACCACCGCCTCCAAATTCATCCCCTTTTTCAGGCACAAGACGAATATCTTTTACAGAGATTTTCATAGCTAACTGCTTTTTACTGTAAGTTGGACCAGATTCAACTACAGCCTGTCCAAAAAGCCCAAAACTGCAGCTCAAAGCAACTGCAGCAATAAGTAATTTTTTAGTAAAAATTTTCATACTTACATTATCGACAGATTATTTTTAATTATAATTTTTATGTAGGTTTTAATTCACTGAAAATAAAACTTACTTCCGGTCAGAAGGCTGATATAAG
>JAKSTK010000038.1 GCA_024402615.1 Treponema sp. | reverse complement strand
GGAAGATGTAATTGATGTTCACTATCAGTACTACATGGCAGGTTCGAATCTTGTATGTTCAAACACATTCGGTGCTTTTATAACAAAATTTCCGCTGAATATTGAACGCATTATTACAGCAGCAATAGACAACATTAACGAAGCCCGTAAAAGAGCCTTTGAAGAATTAAAAAAAATTAATCCTTCCGAAGAACCAGAACTTTACGTTGCATTTGATATTTCTACTACCGGTAAATTACTAAAACCTATGGGGGATCTGGATTTTGAAGACTGTATCACCCTGTATAAAAAAACTTTCCGTATTGCCTTTGCCCAGAAAGTAGATTGTGTACTTATTGAAACAATGAACGACGGTTATGAAACAAAAGCCGCCGTAATTGCCGCAAAAGAAATTATGGAAGAACTAAAAGTTGAACTTCCAATCCTCGTTTCAAATGTTTACGATGCCGACTGCCGTACCTTAAGTGGTTCCACTCCAGAAACAATGGTTGCCATGATGGAAGGACTTGGAATTTCTGCAATCGGAACCAACTGTAGTCTTGGCCCAAAACAGATGGAAAATACAATCAACCGTCTGCTGGACTGTGCCCATATTCCTGTTCTTGTAAAACCAAATGCAGGACTTCCTAGAGTTGTGGACGGAAAAACTGTTTTTGATGTTGCACCGGAAGAATTTGTAGAAACAATGAACGAAATTATCCGCAAAGGGGCCGCTTTGGCCGGTGGATGTTGTGGAACAAATCCGGAATATATCAAATTACTGAAAGAAGCAAACAAAGAGCAGAAATTGTATGCGGTAAGTAAAGAAAATGCAGGGGGACAGACCTCTGATGAAACCTGCCACGGAGTAATTTCTTCCAATACAAAAACTGTTCATTTTGGAAAAAATTTCCGACCTGTTTTAATTGGTGAACGAATTAATCCAACAGGTAAGAAAAAATTTAAAGAAGCTTTACGCAATAACGATATTTCCTACATTATTCATCAGGGAATTGAGCAGGAACAGGCTGGTGCTATGGCACTGGATGTAAATGTTGGACTCCCTGAAATTGATGAAAAAGAAATGATGCTTTCTGTAATGAGCGAATTACAGGCCGTTACAGATTTGCCACTGCAGATTGATACAACAAATCCGGAAGTAATGGAAGCTGCATTGCGCCGCTACAACGGAAAAGCAATGATTAACTCGGTAAATGGCAAAAAAGAAATAATGGAGCAGATTTTTCCGCTGGTAAAAAAATATGGCGGACTTGTAGTTGCTCTTACACTGGATGAAGACGGAATTCCTGACAATAGCAAAAAACGAATTGAAATTGCAAAAAAGATTTACGCAGAAGCAGAAAAATACGGAATTTCCAAACACGATATTATTATTGATCCTCTGGCAATGGCAGTCAGTTCCGATTCACAGGCAGGACTTGCAACACTGGAAACAGTAAAAGCAATTTCAGAAATGGGAGGACTTACAAGTCTTGGTATCTCAAATGTTTCTTTTGGACTTCCAAACCGTGAATTTGTTACATCAGCCTTTTTTAACATGGCTATGACAAATGGACTTAGTGCCGCAATCATGAATCCTTTACAGCAGGAAATGATTAAAACCTATAAATGCTACTGTCTGCTTAAAGGAATGGACGAAAATTGTACTGAATACATTGAATGGGCAAGCAATATTCAGGCAGTTGCTTTGACAGGCGGGGGAAGTCTCCCCCTCGGCTCAGCTCCTGCCGGATCTTCGCCTACCCCTTCCAGCGGGGACAGTCCCCGCAACGCCCCTGGAGATTCACCGGAATCACCATTATCTGCAGCAATTGCAAAAGGCTTAAAAGAAGATGCTGCAAATGAAACTAAAAAACTGCTGGAAACAACCGATTCTCTGGAAATTATTAATAATCATTTAATTCCAGGACTTGATTATGTTGGAAAACGCTTTGAACAGAAAACAATGTATCTTCCACAGCTGTTAATGGCAGCAGAAGCGGCAAAATTTGCATTTGGAGAAATCCGTTCTAACATGGAAAAATCAGGTAAAAAAGGAAATCCAAAAGGAAAAATCATTATTGCTACAGTAAAAGGTGACATTCACGATATTGGAAAAAACATTGTAAAAGTTCTTCTGGAAAACTACGACTTTGAAGTAATAGATTTAGGAAAAGATGTTCCTCCGGAAACTATAGTAGAAGCCTGTAAAAAAGATAAAGTTCAGTTAGTTGGACTTTCTGCGCTTATGACTACAACTGTCCCTGCAATGGAAGAAACAATCAAACTGTTAAGAAAAGAATGTCCGTGGACTAAAGTTTGTGTCGGTGGTGCAGTTCTTACACAGGAATATGCCAACATGATCGGTGCAGACTTCTACGGTAAAGATGCCATGGACACTGTACGGTACGCTAATGAAGCGTTCTCCTAACGGAAGCACAAACATTGACAGGCGCTTCATCCGCTAATTTGCATAAAGCAAATTAGCGCACTTTACTTATATCCACGGTAAAAAAATTAATACCGGCAGGTGGGGCGCTTCGTTTGCTAATTTGCATTGGGCAAATTAGCAGATTGTACGGATGGGGAATGCGGAAAATTTGTTACTGTCGGGTGGGGCGCTTCGTTTATTGATTTCCGCGGTAGATGCCGGTTTGGATTTCGCGGATGTAGGCTTCACAGTCGGGCATATTTGGAGTGTTGCGGGCAATTTCTACGGCACGATTATTGTCATAGGGGATATCAAGAGAAGTCATATACAGTGGTGATTTTTCGGTTGAGTTTAAGTCGCCTTCTAGCAGCAGAGCGGAACAACGGGGAACACCTAAAGAGTTTCCTACACTGCCCGTGTTAAGGGCAAACCCTTCTTTACATTCTCTTATGTACGCCTGATGACAATCACCGCAAATAAATCCATTAAAAGTTTTTCCTGCTTTATTGGTAAAACCAGGGGACAGTTCGTCGGGATTCAACCACTGGTGGTAATTCTTATCTACAGGCCGACCGTGAAAAAGGCGGAAATTGTACCCGCTGATTAAAATTTCATCTTCCAGAGGCCAGGACAACAGCAAATCTATATCCTGGAGGGAAAGCTGATTCCAGTGAAAAGCTAATTCTGGAAATTTTGTTGTATTGTTTTTTCGACCTTCTGCAACATAACGATCCCAGTTTCCTGCAATAAAATGCCGGCAATGCTCTTTTACCCACTGAAGACTTTTTCCACTTTCAGGACCTTTACCAACTGCATCACCTAAAAAATAAATATCATCCGGTTGAAGACGATTAATTTCTTTTTCCAAAGCTGCAACTGCAGGCATATTTCCGTGGATATCGGCAAGAAACAAGATTTTTGACATAAACTCTCCTGTCTGGATTTTAATTTACTCTGTCCCTTTTGTAAGGTGAATTACTCTGTCCCTTTTGTAAGGAATGAGCATAAAAAAAACACGGATTCTCATCCGTGTTTTTTTCCACTTAGTTTTCAAAGCTTACGCTTTTACTGGAATACCGCAATCTTTGTGATCCTCTTCCCAGTTCTGTGCTACGCGGAGGATTTTTGCTTCGCTGAACATTGGACCTGCAAACTGCATACCAATTGGCATTTTGTCTGCAGATGTGTTTCCTGCTGGAACTGAAATTGAAGGAATGCGGGCAAGATTTACGAAAGTTGTATACAAGTCTGAAAGATACATTTCAAGAGGACTGTCAACTTTCGAACCAAGCTTAAATGCAGCTGTTGGACAAGTTGGACAGAGAATCAAATCATAAGATTCAAATACTTTTGCAACTTCCTTCTGGATTCTTGCACGAACTGTCATACCTTTTTTGTATGTATCGCCAGAGAACTGTTCAGAAAGAACATAGTTACCAATAATAATACGGCGTTTTACTTCTGGACCAAAACCTTCAGAACGAGTATCAACATAAAGTTCATCATAACCTTTCTGATTATCAACACGGCGGCCATAACGAATACCATCAAAACGGCTTAAGTTTGAAGCAGCTTCAGAAAGAGCAATAACATAGTAAGAAGCAATTGATGCATCAAGGATAGGAAGATCAACTTCTTCAATTTTTGCACCTTTTGATTCGAACCATTTTCTTGTATCGGCAAAGCTCTTAACTACATCAGGATCTGCACCTTCTGTTTTAAGGAACTGCTTTGGAATTGCAATTTTAAGAGCTTTAAATTCTGCATCGCTTAATGGAGCAAGATTCTTAAGCTGATCTGCATCTGGCAAATCGGCAGAAGTATCATCATACATATCCTGTCCGCACATAACACTTAAAGGCTGTGAAATATCAGCAGGTGTATGACCAAGAATACCAACCTGATCCAGTGATGAACCATAAGCAACAACACCCCAGCGGCTCAATACACCATAAGTTGGTTTAAGTCCGTAAATACCACAGTAAGAAGCAGGCAAACGAACAGAACCACCAGTTTCTGTACCAATACCAAACAAGGCCTGATTTGCACTGACTGCAGCTGCGGAACCACCCGAAGAACCACCAGATACGAAATCGCGGTTGATTGGGTTTCTTGTTGGACCGTAGCTTGAGTATTCTGTAGAAGAACCCATGGCAAATTCATCCTGATTACAACGGCCAAGAGGAATTGCGCCTGCTTTTTCAAGACGATCAATAACTGTTGCGTTATATGGAGCTACATAACCTTCAAGAATTTTTGAACCACAAGTAAGGCGGTGACCTTTACTTGAAATATTATCTTTGTTTGCAAATGGAAGACCACATAAAGGTTTTTCTTCAAAAAGTTTATCTAATGTACCGGCAGCGCGGGCATCTGCAATTTCTTTATCTGCAGCTTCTGCTTTAGCAACTGCATCTTCATACATTTCAATAAAAGCATTCAAAGGAATTGGAGCTGATTTATCTTTATTAAAAGTATCCTGAGCAGATTTTACCAGTTCAACACTAGTTATTTTTCCATTTTTTAAAGCTTCTCTAGCTTCGTTGATTGTATAAAACATATTAAGCCCCTTCTCCTAATACCTTTGGTACCTGGAAATAGCCGTCCATAAAGTCCTTTGAGACTTTTTTTACATCAGCCATTTCAAGACCTTCAACTACAGTGTCGCCACGTAATTTATCAGCCTCTGTACTTGGATATGCGTCATAAGGGTTTTCGCTATCATCGTATTTTGAAAGAATATCAAAATATCCAACAATATCATCAACCTGTTTTTTCAAAGTTTCCATGTCTGTACTTTCTGGAGAAAGACGAGACAAATAAAGCAGATTTTCTAAAGTCTGCTGATCAATCTGTTTGTGTTGTGTTGCCATAAAGTCAATTATAGTAAAATTAGACGAAATAATAAAGCATATATTTTTTTCATGCTTTCTCTTATACTCTCTGAATATGGAAACTTCAAACTTTGATTTATCAAAATTATTGCAGAAAACTCCAGATCTTTCTCAAAAACAGAAGATTAATTACGTAATAGGTCTTAGTCTTCCGGGAATGCTGGCACAAATTTCTTCAATCCTCATGCAATATATTGATGCTTCAATGGTTGGATTTTTAGGAGCAAATGCTTCTGCGGCTATAGGTTTAGTGGCTTCTTCTACCTGGGTTTTAGGTTCCCTTACAGACGCCTGCGGCATTGGTTTTACAGTTCAGGTTGCAAATGCGGTAGGAGCAGGAAAACAGGAACAGGCAAAAAATATATTTTTCAGAAGTATTTTATTCTGTCTTGGATTTTCACTTCTTCTAACAGTTTTTTCAGTTTCTGTGTTTAAGTTTTTACCGCTGTGGCTGGGTGCGGCAGAAGAAATCAGACGGGATGCATCTCTTTATTTTCTTGTTTACGGACTTTCTACCCCTCTGTATCAGTTAATTTATCTTATGAGCGGAATGCTTCAATGCAGCGGCAACATGAAGCTGCCGGGGATTTTGAATGCGGCAATGTGTCTGCTGGACGCTTTTTTTAATGTAATTTTTATCAGAGTATTTAATCTTGGAGTTATGGGTGCAGCTTTAGGTTCTACTGCCAGTGCTTTTATAATCTGTATAATTTTTATAATAATCACCGTGTTCTACAATAAATATTTGAATTTGCGAAAATTCAAGCCATTTAAAGCTGAATACAGCATATGTTCAAAAGCAGTAAAACTTTCTATCCCAATTGCCGTAGAAAAAGTTGCATTTACCGGTGCTTTAGTTGTTGTTACCAGAATTATTGCTCCTTTAGGACAAATCAGTCTGGCGGCCAATTCCTTTGCAGTTACGGCAGAAGCTCTTTGTTACATGCCGATTTATGGTATTCAGGGAGCAGTTACAACATTAACCGGCCAAAGTATGGGTGCCAGAAGGAAAGACCTTATAAAAAGCTTTTCATGGATTACAGTAATTTATGGAATTCTCTTTATGATAGTGATGGGTACGGTAATGTATTTTATCTGTCCGTTTATTTTTAAATTCCTTACACCAGATTTAGAAATTCAGCGGCTGGCAATAAAGATTTTGAGAATTGAACTGATTGCAGAGCCTTTGTACGGAACTTCCATTATTTGTACGGGAGCCTTACGGGGACAAAATGACACTTTAATTCCCTGCATACTATCGCTGATTAGTTTGTGGATTGTACGACTGGGATTATCGCTTTTGCTGGTAGGAAAATTTGCACTTACAGGAATTTGGATTGCAATGGCAGTAGAATTGTGCTTTAGAGGAATTGTACTTTTAGTAAGACTGGCTGTTTTATTAAAATCTAAATCTTAAAATTTAAATTTTAGAATCTGAATCCAAATGAGACCTTTAAGCCAACTATGCCGTCAAGACTGAAATTTGAGCCGTAATTCTTATAAAAGTTAAGTTCTGGAATGGCATTAAAAAAAACACCAGCACCGCCAAAGAAACCTTTGCGGCGGGAACCTAACAAATCTACATCCAGACTTCCCTGAAGAAAAAGATAACTGCCGCCTTTTATACCTTCAAGATAACCAAGTCCCATATTGGCATCCAGTTCCAGTGCAAGTTTATTAAAATCACAAATACGATAATTCAATCCGCCAAGAGCAGAAACTTCAAGTCCTATAAGTTTTATTCCAGTATCAATTCCTGTATAAAAATGAAGAGGTTTTAACTCTGAAGAATTAAATTCCCAGAGTAAGGAACAGCCACCAAGACCGTACAAACCAAATCTTATATCTGATTGAACCGGCTCTTCCAAAAAACAGTTTTTATCATAATAACCCCACATCCCCGGTCCATTTAAATCTGAACGAATCACAATTCCTGCAAAACAGGAAGAGGTAATAGTTATAAGCATTCCTAAGACTAATAATAATTTTTTCATAAAACTCTCCAGAAATTTTTACGTACAATTATTGAATATCAGCACTATCAATTAAACTGCTAACTTCAAAAGTATTTACAACACCTAAAGATTCTTTTGAAGCCGAAAATTCAACTACATCAAATTCGCCATCTACATAACTTTTTGGAACAAGCCAGTAAACACAATCCCCTTTTTCAATTCCATAGAGATGATATGCATTAAGTTTACATTCTTTCCACTTAGTGATGGTATTTGCCAAAAGGTCAATTTTTGCAATAGAAACTGATTTTCCACCACCACCTAAGGAAGCGTAAAGATTTTCGTTCAGACAATATATTTCAGAAATATAAGAATTTTCAGGACATTGAATTTCTTCGAAAGATTCTGAAGAACGGTTGTAAACCAGCAGTGAATACGCATATTTATAACCATATCCCTCTGGAGTTCTAGTTGTTTTAGAAAAAATAAAAATGCCGGAATCTGCATATTTTAGAGTGTAACTAAAGGATTTATCCCAGCCATTATACTCATCATAATTACCGTCTTCTCCGGCAATAGAAAGTTCGGAAGATTGAATTTTTCCTTCTTTACTTACAGAACAAATATTCTGAAGAGTACGTTTTTCCTGTTTTGTTTTGTATGTAATATAATTATTTCCTGAAGAATCGTTTGTTAATCCAATACTCCAGGTATCAGAAGTAATAAAAGAATCTGTTTCTACAAGCTGACCAGTGGCACTGTCAAAATAACATAAGCCGCAGGTATAAATTCCATCAGAATATTCTTTTTGTACAATCTGCCAGAGTTTTTTATCAACAGAATTCTGGTAATCAGAAATAATGAAAGCTTTGCTATCCAGAACAGGAGATTCCAGTTTGCGAACCTGACCGTCAGAACTTAAAACTCTTAGATCTTTATAATCAGTACCAAAATGATAGTATTCTGTTTTCCCGGCAGCTGCAGGAATTTCTTTCATTGAGCCGGTTAAATGGTTTACATAGAATTGAGAAGTATAGGCATGATCAAAAAACTGATTATTTTCCCAGTCATAAACTACCAGAAGATTGCCTGTTTTCTCGGAATGTGTAACATTACCGGACTTAAAAATCTGATACAAATCTAATTCATAAACGATTGGATCTGTAAGGTGATCAAAAGCCTTACAGGAATTTTTTTTGCGCAAAACCTGCCTTTGGTCTACAGGAGACCATACACAGGATAAAAATAAAAACGGGATTAAAACAAAAAATAATTTTCTAAATTTCATACTCTCTCCGTAAAAAAATTATTCAGAAATCAATTGTTTCCCATCAGAAAAAGCGTTTCCTACAATTTCTCCAAGCTTAAGATATTTGTGATTTACAGGATCATAAGTAATTGGCTGAAGTTTTGAAGGATCGATTTTTCCTTCTGTAAGTACAGAATCATCAGCAGAAACATTAATAATATCAGCAACAATAAAATCAGATTTTGCATCATAGCTGGAAAGACGACATTCCAGACACATTGGCAATTCGTTGATTACAGGAGCATCAACAAATTCTGCTTTTGTTACAGTAAAGCCAGCTTTTTTTACTTTGTCTGGTTCGATATTTGCACTGACAATACCAACATAATCGCAGGCTGCTACATTAGCCGCATTTGCCATACTTACAGTAAATTCTTTTTTAAGAAGAAGATTCTTTGTGGTTTTATGATCTGCCGCAAGACAAATACCAATCTGGTTTGTATCGTGAATTCCACCCCAGGCAGCATTCATTGCATCTGGATTTCCATTTTCATCATAAGTTGCAATGATTAAAACCGGCATAGGGTACATAAAAGTCTGTTTTCCAAAATTTGTTTTCATATAAAACTCCTTAATAAATATTTACTTTGCTGGAGGAACTTCAATTTCAATATCTGATAAAGCAAAAGTACAGCAGGGATGAATGAATCCGTTTTTTTCATCTGCTTTACGGCGATAATCCATACCTTCCGGAATAAAGATTTTACCACTTTTAAGATAAGAATGACACCAGCCGCATTCACCACTTCGGCAGCGGGCAGGAACTGCAATTCCGTTTTTTTCCAGAATCTGCATGATTGTGTCATCGGCACTGCCCCGTACAGTTCTGGTTTCTCCGCAGATAGAAACAGTCACAGATATTTCGGAATTTTCGGAGGTCTGTCCCCCTGCGCAATCAGCATAACCTTTCTGTGCTTTTGCACTGTGAAGTTCGCCAAATAATTCATATCGAACATATTTCTTTTCCAGATTCAGTTTTTCCAGTTCTTTTCCTGCAAAATTATACATAACCTGAGGTCCACAGAGGAAAACTGAATATGGTTCATTTTCTGGTGCATATTTTTTGATTAAATCTGCAGTAATAAAGCCTTTTTCAAAACCAGGTTCCAGAACTTCGGAAGCGTCATCGCTTAAAACATGAATTACTTTAATTTTGTCTGAAAGTTTCTGCAGTTCATCAAACTCCTTTTTGAAAAGAATTGAATCTTTGTTACGGCTGCCATACAAAAGGGACAGAGTAAACTGTTCTGTGCCTTCTGCAATTGCCCGTGCCATGCTCAAAAATGGAGTAATTCCACTACCGCCCGCAATTCCAATTACGGTTGGGGCATCTCGCAAAGAAACATATTCAAAATGACCTTCCGGAGCCGAAAGTTCTACTCTGTCCCCCGCTTTCCAGTTTGAAAGAATGTAAGAAGAAACCAGTCCGGATTTTACGCCTTTTACGGTGATTTGATATTTTGATTCGGAAGTAATTCCATTTTGCTCTGTCCCTTTTGTAAGATTTGGAGAAGAACAGATAGAATAAGCGCGGGTAACTTTTACACCATCTATATCAAGAAAAACTGTAAGATATTGCCCTGCAGAGAAAAATGCAAATTGCTCTGTCCCTTTTGTAACATCAGGAACAAAAGTAAAGGTTTTGCAATCTTCCGAATGCACTTCCACTTCAGAAATTTTTGCATATTGAACGGCAGGATGAATTTTTTTTGCCAGTGCGTTTACAGGATATTCTTCAGGGATAGGAGTTGAAGCAGCCTTTTTGAATCTTTTACTGCGTTCCTGCATTATAGAAATAAATTTTAAGGGGTTTAATGAACCAATTGGATTTTTCATTTTGCACCTCCCTTCTTTTCACCAGCTTTTTTCATATCTTTGATAGTTCTTTCTGCAGCCGCAATTCCAGATAAATAAGTCATATTGTAACCAAGAGAATTTTCCTGATGAGCACCACAGAAACGCAAACCTTTTACAGTATCTTCTCTTCCGGCATTTACCGTTCGTGTAAAAATGTCATCCCAGTTACCAGTCTGGTATCCATATGGAGTTCCGTTTGGTGTATTAAGATATCTGCTGAAAGTAACTGGAGTTGCAACTTCTATTTCTTCAATGTATGGCATAACAGAAATGCCCAATGATTTTTCGTAAGTTTTAATCATTTTTTCGGCCAGCTGCATTTTTGTCTTTTTATAATCCTCAGGTAGTACATCTCCCCATGCATCACCATATACGGAGGTTGTAATAGAAATTTCACAGGTTCCTTCTGGAGTTGCTTTTGGATTAATTACATTCAGACAGTTTCCGATTATCCAGCCGGCACCACCCAGACCAAAACTTAATTCATACTGCTGTTTTGAATCTGCTTTATCCTGAATAAAAATTGTATAGTCTTTTATTCCCAGTTCTTCTGCAGTTTTATTAATTCCAAGGTAAACATTTACAAAAGATAGTCCAAATTCTCTTGCATTAGATTTTTTGATTTCTTTAACAGGGACTTCCGATTTTTCTACCATGTGGCCAAATACATCATCCGGGAAACAATTACAAATTACATGATCTGAATAAATTTCCTTACCGTTTACTACAACACCATAAGCTTTTTTATTTTTAATGAGGATTTTTTCAACAGGAGAATTATACCAGATCTGTCCCCCATTCTTTCTTATGGATTGTTCTACTGCAAGAGACATTTCGTGAGAGAAGTTTTCTGGGATTCCGGCACCATGTTCAACATAAGTGTGTAAAATCATTCCCATAATAACAGCATTAACACTGTTTGTTGGTTCCCCGATATATGGCCAGTAGGTACACATAATATGCTGTGCTTTTTTAGGAATTCCCAGCATATCCATTATGTTATCTGCAGAATGAGATGCCATACGGAGGGTGTTCAGTACAGAAGGAATATCTTTGAGGGACAGACCTCCACCGGTCATTTTTCCAGTTGCCGAAACAGCCTGTTCAACAATATCAAAAAAAGCTCTAACAGATTTTTTACAGCCAGGTACCAGTTCTTCCATTTTGTCAATAAAAGCATCAACACCGGCAGGAAGAGTTACATCATAAGGCTCAGACTCATCAAGAGAAATAACACGGTAAAGTTTATCTTCGTATATAAGTTTTTGGGAAACATTAAGTTCCTCAAACATTTTTCTGGTTCGACCAGGTTTTGATTCTGGACCAACTTCTGCCATTTCGTGAAGAGAAGGTTCAAATTCAAAACGGCCTCTTCTAAAACTCGTGGCAGAACCACCCGGAATATTGTGCTTTTCCAGTAACAAGGTTTTATAACCTTTCTGACTCATAAAGGAAGCAGCAGCAAGACCACCATTTCCCGCACCTACAACAATTACATCAAAATCTCTCATTAAATTAATTATAATGCAATTTTAATTTTTATAGAGATTTTTCTATTGTATTTTTTAATTCCTGAATATCTGCAGATGTGGTAGCCCAGCAGGTAGCAAATCTTACGGCGGTGTGATTTTCATCAACTTTTTCCCAGAAACAGAATTTCACCTGTGAAGAAAGCTTTTCCATAAAAGAATTTTCAAGAATAACAAATTGCTGGTTTGTAGGAGAATCCAGAAGAAACTTAAATCCTTTTTCACGGAACATAGCTTTCATTGTATCTGCAGTAGTAATGGCATTTTCACTAACCTTGAAATAAAGATTGTCAGTAAAAAGAGTATCAAACTGAATGCCAAGTAATCTTCCTTTAGCCAGTAAAGCACCGTGTTTTTTAGTAAGATTAACAAAGTGAGCAGGTTCGTTTCCTTTGGTGAATACAACTGCTTCTCCACATAAAGCTCCCACTTTAGTTCCGCCTATGTAAAAAACATCACAAAGTTGTGCAAGTTCCGGCAAAGTAATGTCACATTCGGTGCTGGCAAGTGCATAACCTAAACGGGCACCATCAATGTACAACGGCAGATTAAAATCGGTACAAACCTGATAAATGTCAGTTAATTCTTTTTTTGAGTACAAGGTTCCATATTCTGTTGGGAAAGAAATATAAACCATTCCCGGAAAAACCATATGCTCGTGATTTTCATCATTAAAAAATACCTGTAAATAATTCTGCAATTCAGAGGCTGCAATTTTTCCATCATGACCAGGAATATCCAGAACTTTAGGACCCGTATATTCAATAGCTCCTGCTTCATGAACAGCAACATGTCCTGTTTTTGCAGCCACAACCCCTTCGTAAGGTTTTAGTATAGAATCAATAATAAGCTGATTTGTTTGTGTACCGCCGGTAATAAACTGAACAGAGGCTTTAGAGGTCTGTCCCCCGTTAGAATCTGCTAAACCGCAGGCTTTAAGAATTTTTTCTTTTGCACTTTCTGTGTAATGATCAGCCCCGTAACCACTGAGAGCTTCCATATTTGTTTCCTGAAGTTTCTGTAAAATCAGCGGATGACAACCATGAATATAATCACTTTCTAAATTCAACATATATTTTCCTTACATTGCATTTTATCTCTCTCGAGTATAATATACTTTTCAAAATCTACATACAGAAAGTTAGAATTCCTTTATGGGTGTAATTTTAAGGAAGTGAAAAAATGAAGACAGGTTTGGTTTTGGAAGGCGGAGCAATGCGTGGTATTTTTACCTGCGGTGTTATAGATGCCTGGATGGAAAATGGTATTGTATTTGACGGTGGAATTGGAGTTTCGGCAGGTGCCTGCTTTGGCTGTAATTACAAATCAAAACAGATTGGCCGTGCAATCCGCTACAACAAAGCATATTGCAACGATAAACGCTATGCCAGCATTCGAAATCTTATTTTTACTAAAAACCTTTACTCAAAAGAATTCTGCTATCACACAATGCCACTGGAATTAGACCCGGTTGATCTGGAAGCTTACAAAAACAATCCTATGGAATTCTGGGCAGTTGCTTCTGATATAGAAACTGGAAAACCAGTTTACCGTAATATTGAGAAAATTGATGATCTGGAACTGGAATTTGTCAGAGCATCTGCATCTATGCCTTTAGTTTCTACACCTGTTGATTTTGAAGGTAAAAAACTTCTGGACGGTGGAATGACAGATTCTATTCCTCTTAAATTTTTTCAGTCGATTGGTTATGAAAAAAATGTTGTTGTTTTGACTCAGCCAAAAGAATACAAAAAAGAACCAAACAAGCTTATGCCTCTGGTAAAAATGGGACTTAAAAAATATCCTGCCATTGTAGAAGCTATGAGAATTCGTCATGAAATGTATAACGCCCAGAAACAGTATGCCTTTGAACAGGAAGAACTGGGAAATACTCTGGTGATTTATCCGGAAAAGGATCTGGGAATTGGTAAAACCTGTAAAGATCCTGCCGAATTAGACAGAGTTTATCAAATTGGTCGCCATACCGGAAATTCCTGCGTGGAACAGATCAGAAATTTTTTAAAGTAAACTAACGAACATTAACTTATTCAAATCTCTTTGATTTGTGGTATAATTACAGAAATTTACTATTATTAAATTCTGGAGAATTGTTAATGAAACAATTAATGTTGGGTAATGCCGCAGCTGCCCGTGGTCTTTTTGAAGGCGGCTGTGCAGTTATTTCAAGTTACCCAGGTACACCAAGTACCGAAATTACTGAAGAAGCCGCAAAATTCAAAGAAATTTACTGTGAATGGGCACCTAATGAAAAAGTTGCCTTTGAATCAGCTTTTGGTGCCAGCCTTGCAGGAAAAAGAGCTTTCTGTGCAATGAAACATGTAGGGTTAAATGTTGCCGCTGATCCGCTTTATACAGCAGCATATACAGGAGTTAACGCAGGTCTTGTTGTAGGCGTTGCCGATGATCCTGGAATGCACTCTTCACAGAACGAACAGGATTCAAGACATCACGCAATTGCCGCAAAAATTCCAATGATTGAACCAAGCGATTCTGATGAAGCCCGTGTTTTTGCTAAATGGGCTTACGAAATTTCTGAAAAATTTGATACTCCTGTTTTATACAAAATGTGTACCCGCGTTGCACATTCACAAAGTATTGTAAATACAGAAGACAGAGTTGAAGTTCCTGTAAAAACATACGAAAAAACTATTTCTAAATATGTAATGGCACCTGCAAATGCAATCCGTCGCCATCCGGAAGTAGAACAGAGACTTATTGATCTGGCAAACTGGTCGGAAACTTCTGGAATCAACCGTGTTGAAATGGGAGGGACAGACCTGGGAATTATTACTTCATCAACTTCTTATCAGTATGCAAAAGAAGTTTTTGGTGATTCAGTAAGTATTCTTAAACTGGGAATGGTAAATCCACTTCCTGCAAATATGATTAAGGATTTCTGCGGTAAAGTAAAAACTGTAGTTGTTATTGAAGAACTTGATCCTATCATTGAAAACTTCTGTAAATCTCTTGGCTGCAATGTACACGGAAAAGATCTTCTTCCTGTATGCGGAGAATATTCACAGAATCTTATCAGAAAATGTCTGGAACCAGTTCTCCCTGAAGCTCTGAAATCTAATTCAAAATTCACTATTCCTAACTCACCATTGGAAAGCCTTCCAAACCGTCCTCCAATTATGTGTGCCGGTTGTCCTCACCGCGGAATGTTCTACGCTCTGCAGAAATTAAAGGTAACAGTTCTTGGTGATATTGGATGTTATACATTGGGTTCAGTTGCACCACTTTCCGCAATGGATATGACCCTCTGTATGGGTGCTTCATTCTCAAGCTTACACGGCTGGAACAAAGCAATTCCTGAAAATGCAAAAAAATCTGTTGCAGTTATTGGTGATTCAACTTTTATGCATTCTGGTATGACAGGTTTGGCAACCATTGCTTACAACCAGTCAAACTCAACAGTAATTGTTCTTGATAACTCAATTACAGGTATGACAGGACATCAGCAGAATCCAACAACAGGTAAAAACTTGTACGGAGATCCTGCAGGTCGCGTTGATCTTGAAGCTTTGGCTCGTGCTATGGGAATTGAACATATTCGCGTAGTAGATCCATACAATATTGATGAATGTTACAAAACAGTAAAAGAAGAACTGGAAGTAGAAGCTCCAAGTTTGATTATCAGTCGCCGTCCTTGTGCATTGCTTAAGGAAGTAAAACCAAAACCAGCATTGCTCGTAAATGAAGACAAATGCCGTTCATGTAAAATGTGTATGAAGATTGGCTGTCCGGCTATTGCTATGAAAAACAACAAAGCACAGATTGATCCTACTTTGTGTGTTGGTTGTGGCGTTTGTACACAGATGTGTAATTTTGGAGCAATTAATTAAGAATAAAAATTGTCATCCCGAAACGAATTCAGTATGACAGGAAACAAATGTCATCCCGAACTTGATTCGGGATCTCACTTAGGAAAATGAATAATTGTTAACAGGTGAGATGCTGAACCAAGTTCAGCATGACAGGAAAAAGATCATCATCCGAAACGGGTTCGGGATGACAAGAAACACAGGAGTTTATTAGTGGTAAAAAAGGCATATGTATATTTTATGACGAATGAGTATAACACTGCTTTGTATATAGGTGTGACAAGCGATTTACAAAAAAGAGTTTATCAACATAAAAATCATACATATGAAGGTTTTACAGATAAATATAATTGTACTAAATTAGTCTACTTTGAAGAATGTAATGATATTACAGCTGCAATTAGCAGAGAAAAACAGCTGAAAAATTGGCATCGCGAATGGAAAAATAATTTAGTAAATGAAACTAATAAAGACTGGAAAGATTTATCTTTGTGAGATGCTGAATCAAGTTCAGCATGACGGAAAGAAGGAGAAAATGAATATGGTAAAAAATATAATGATTGTTGGTGTCGGTGGTCAGGGTGCTTTACTTGCATCTAAAACACTGGGACAGGTTCTTCTGGATGCCGGATTTGATGTAAAAGTAAGTGAAGTTCACGGAATGAGCCAGAGAGGCGGTTCCGTTGTAACTTATGTTCGTTATGGCGAAAAAGTTTATTCACCAATTATTGATAAAGGTGAAGCAGACTTTATTGTAAGCTTTGAATTACTGGAAGCTGCCCGTTATCTGGAATATTTAAAACCTGAAGGACAGATTATTGTAAATACACAGCAGATTGATCCAATGCCTGTAATTACTGGTGCTGCAAAATATCCGGAAAATCTTGTGGAAACAATGCAGTCAAAAGGCATTAAGGTAGATGCCTTGGATTGTCTTTCTCTGGCAGAACAGGCAGGAACTGCAAAATCTGTAAATATTGTTTTAATGGGACTTCTTTCAAAATATATGGAATTTTCAGAAGAAGCATGGCTTAAAGCAATTGAAAAACTGGTAAAACCACAGTTTCTGGAAATGAACAAAAAAGCTTTTGCACTTGGCCGCAAGTAAAAAAAACAAGCAATAAAATAAAGCTGGTCTGTTTGTTTGGGAGTAAAAAATGTTATTAATTGGAGTTAAAAAAGACAAAAACTGGCTTCTGTCTCAATGGAATTTAACTTATCCAACTGGATGGAATAATATTTGCAAAGGTATTTCTAGTGTTTATGAATATTATGAAGCACCTGAAATTTTATGCAGCAAATTTCCAGGTTCAGAAGGAGAAGTATTAGATATCAAAACTAAAGAAGATATTCTGAATATAGAAGAAGGAAGTTTCCTTACGATTCGTGGTGTTTCTAAAATAATAGGAGTACCTTTAATGATGACAATTTATAACCAAACAAAAGTTGTAAATGTTTCAGTTCCTGCTGTAGATAAGGAATTCAAAAAAGCTGATTATGAAAAATTTAATAAATCATTATGTACTTACCTGGATAGTATAGAATTATATATGCACAGATAGCTGGAATATATAACAACTGCAGGAACTGCTGGCGACATCTAATCATCTTTTGTATATTTGTAAAAAATTTGATTAACCGTACAAACAGGAATTGATTTAAATAATTACAAAAAGGAATCTTTATGAAAAAAGTTTTAGTATTTTTGATTCTATTTTTATTGTGCTGTTATGTTTTTGCACAAAAATTAGAAGTTGCGGGATCTATACCTGTAGCATATTGGGAAAATAATGATCCTTATGAAGGAACATCAC
>JAKSTK010000037.1 GCA_024402615.1 Treponema sp. | reverse complement strand
AGCAGATGGCAAGAAACGGTTTTACAATTTGTTCTGCCGATTTTTATTCTAAAGATTGTAAATGGACTCATAATCTTTTTGATAACCGCCTGACTCGTAGCGTTGCATTAACAGCCAGCAGTCTTATAAAAAATCACAAATTTATGTCTCAGCGGGAATTTTATACTTACAATACAACGCTGGAAGGCAGAGCCTTGCTTAAAGTTCTTACAGAAAAATACGGCGAAAATACAAAATTTTTCTTTATTACTGATGTAATGGCAAATACTGCTATTGAAGATTTGATTCGCGAAAATCCAGAAAAAATTTCCGGCTATCTTAACCTTGATAAACTGGAAGAATATCAGACTGCCGGTTATGGTTTTATTCAGCAGACAAATCCTTTGCTGACTCTTTACATGGGGTTAGATGTTGACCGCAAAGGGGAACAGCTGGATGCTTTAGTTCAAAAATCAAAAGAAGAAATTCTTAATCAGCTTTAATTACAAAAAATTGATGGGGGAGAGCAAATGACCCTTTTAGAATTGGATTCATTTTTTAACAGTTTTCTAAAAAAAGAAGATTTCAGTTCTGATATTTCCTTAAATGGAATTCAGATTCAGAATGAAGAACCTGCAAAAAAACAGATTAAAAAAATCGCCTTTGCTGTAGATGCCTGTGAAGCAACTGCAAAAGCGGCGGCAGAAGCCGGTGCTGATGTGCTTTTTGTTCATCATGGATTATTCTGGGGAGGTTGTCAGACAATTACTGGTTCTTTTTATAAAAGAATTTCTACTTTTATAAAAAATGATCTGGCTTTGTGTGCTTATCATATTCCGCTGGATGCAAATAATCCTTACGGAAATAATTTTGGTCTTGCCGCAAGATTAGGACTAACTAATCTTAAAGCTTTTGGAACCTGGCGGGGAATGATTCTTGGTGCTTACGGAGAATTGCCACAGGAACTGACAACAGAAGAAATTGCCCGGAAAGTTCTTCGTCCTGGTAAAAAACCTAACTGCATAATCAATACTGGTAAAGAAAAAAACAAAACAGTAGGAATTATTTCGGGTGGTGCCAGTGAAGATGTAGAAGCTGCCGTTGAACTTGGCCTTGACTGTTACATTACCGGTGAGTTTGCTCACGAGGATTATCATTTTGCGGAAGAAATGGGAATTAATGTAATTGGTGGCGGTCATTATGAAACAGAAACTGTGGGAGTAAGTCTCGTAATGGAAAAAGTTCAGAAAGAACTGGGAATTGAATGCGTGTTTATTGATCTTCCTACAGGTCTTTAATTCTTTAAAACTCGAGGATTTTTTAGTATATTTAAGATATGGAAAAAACAGAATTAAAAGCTTATTTTTTACCAGTTATTCTGGCATTTCTTGTAATCCTTCTTGATCAGGGTTCAAAAATCTTTATTTGTAATGTATTACCATTATTTGGCGATGATACAAAATATAATCAGCAGATTAGAAGTGAATACGAATATGTTGATACTTCATTAAATCTTGGAAAAGAATACGACTGGCATACAATTAAAGGCAAAATGAATCTTTTGAAACTTCAGGATAAATTTAACCGCAAAGGTTATGTTCTTGATTTTTATCCTTTAGATGATGACACTTTTAAGGTTCATGATGGTCCTCATTTTCTGGAAATTATTCATACCCGCAATACTGGTGTTGCCTTCAGCTTTGGTGCTCACTGGCCAACTCCCGTAAGAAGAGTTGCTTTTTCTTTAATTCCTATTATTGTTCTTTCTCTTGTTGTAGTTGTTTACTTCAGAAACAAAGATTTTAACCAGTGGCAGCGCTGGTCAATTATGGGAATTGTTGGCGGAGGATTTGGAAATATTATTGACCGATTGTTCCGTGCAAAAGGGGTTGTTGATTTTGTTGATGTAAAATGGTTTGGCTTGAAAAACTGTAAAATTAATTTTCTGGCAATGAACCGATGGCCTACCTTTAATGTAGCTGATGCTTTTGTTGTTGTTTGTGGAATTATTCTTATTGTATGTTTTATTCAGACAATTATAAAAGAAACAAAAGCCGCAAAAGCTGCTAAAAACGAAAGTGAAAAAAAATAAAAATTAAATAAAAGAGGAATACTTATGGATAAATACGAACAGGAAGCTTATGACCGCCGTAAAAAAGAAGCGGTAGATTACAGAACAAAAAAACAGAAGTCTATGTGGTTTATGCTTTTGTCTACAATTATTGAAATTGTAGTTACAATTGCTATTTATTTTGTTTCTTTACTTTTGGTTGGTTTAATTGTTATGGGGCTTTTCCGTCAGACAGAAGGCTTTGGACAGATTTTTGTTGTAGTTTCTGCCCTTGTTCTTTTCTTTGTTTCCCTTTTCTTAGGTTTCCTTGTTTATAAAAGAATTTGCCGCTTTATTATTAAAGCCGCTCATATGGAAGACAAATTACTTCCAGAAGTTCTTAATCAGTACAAAACAAAGGCTGAAAGAGAAGCAGACGAAAGAGAGGCAATGTCTAAATGATCGGTATTATTGGAGCAATGGACAGCGAAGTAGAAACTCTCTTTGCAAACATGTCCGAAAAAGAAAAGATTAATGTAAATAATCTTACTTTCTATAAAGGAGTACTTTTTGGAAAGGAAGTTGTAATTGTAAAATGCGGTATTGGCAAAATTAATGCAGCACTTTGTACACAGCTTTTGATTTTGAACTTTAAGGTAGAAAAAGTAATCAACACAGGGATTGCTGGTGCGGTTGGTGAAGGTCTCGGCATTTATGATTTTGTTGTTTCAACTGAAGCTGTTTATCATGATTTTGATACAACTTTCTTTGGATACAAATTAGGTCAGGTTCCTGGAATGCCAGAAACATTTAAGGCAGATGAAAAACTTGCGGAAGCAGCAGTAAATGCTTTTAACAAATCTGATTTAAGTAAAAATCATAAAATTGCAAAAGGATTGATTGCATCTGGTGATCAGTTTATTGCAGGTGGAGAAAAGAAGAAATTTATTGTTTCTAATTTTCATCCACAGTGTGTAGAAATGGAAGGCTGTGCAATTGCTCACACCTGTTATGCAAATAATGTTCCATTTGTAATTTTACGTTGTATGTCTGACTGTGCTGATGATACAGTTCAGGTAAGTTATTCTGAAGAAGAAGCATCAAAAGCAAGCAGTGCATTTTTGATGGCAGTTGTAAAAGAATTATAATTTGATAAACGAGGTAAATTATGGCAGAAAAAAAATATAACGTTGATTCCTTTAATCTTGATCACACAAAAGTAACAGCTCCTTTTGTAAGACAGGCCGCAAAAAAAGTTGGAGAAAAGGGAGATATCGTTACAAAATATGATATCCGTTTTTGTCAGCCAAATGTAGAATTTATGCCAACTGGTGCAATTCATACTCTGGAACATCTTATGGCAGAATATATCCGCGACGAAATGGAAGGTGTTATTGACTTAAGTCCAATGGGATGTAGAACAGGTTTCTACTTTACAGTTTGGGGCGAACACACCGAAGAAGAAATTGCAAATCATCTTATGAATGTTCTTAAAAAAGTTGCCGTTTGGGACAAACCAATTCCAGCAACAACAGCCGAAGAATGCGGTAACTACAAAGACCACGATTTAGAAGGCTGCAAACACTACGCTAAACAGTGGTGTGATGGCATAGAAAAAAAAGGCTGGAATGCGTTTATCTAAACCGCTCCAAAACAGCAGCAAAAAGAGGCAAATTGCCTCTTTTTTTGTTTTAACCGCACAAAGCAAAATTCATCGAACTGAAACCATCCGAATTGAGACACCGTTAGGTGGCTCTTAATCCGTGTGATAAAAAATTTCATATCACACGGATTATGAAAAATCTAACGATTTTTCTTGTTTTTTATTTATATCTTAAAACAAGAGGGACATGCCTATAATTGAAAAACCGTAAAAAACAAGCTGTGTACAGGTTGTTTTAGGTTTATCGAAAAATCGGCTCAAAGCGAGATTTATCGAGCTGAAAATACACGGAGGTGCACGGAGGTAGAAAAAAGGCGTGAGTGGAACAAGAGCTGCAACAACATCTGAAGACTTACAACTAATAGAAGTGCGAAGCACACTCAGAAAGCTCTGACGAAGTCTGGCCTTCAGCAGTTGGGGCGGATCTTGTGCAACGGAAGCCTTTTTTCTTCAGCAATTTTCATTTTACTCTGTCCCTTTTGTCCCTTATAATTTTAACTATGAAAAAATATATTGTTGCATTAGATCAGGGGACCACTTCTTCCCGTTGTGTCGTTTTTAATCAGAAAGTAGAAAAAATTGCATCTGCTCAGCGGGAGTTTCCGCAGCATTTTCCAAAACCGGGTTGGGTTGAACATGATCCGGAAGATATTTTTACTAGTCAGCTTTCCGTTCTCAAAGAAGCCGTAATGAAGGCGGATATTTCTTCTGAACAGATTGAAGCAATTGGTATTACTAATCAGCGCGAAACTGTAATTATCTGGGAAAAAGATACTGGCCGTCCAATTTACAACGCTATTGTCTGGCAGTGCCGCCGAACTTCTAATCTTGCGGACAAATTGATTGCTGACGGAAAAGGTGAAATGATTCGTGCAAAAACTGGACTTCTGCCGGACGCATATTTTTCTGGAACTAAAATTAAATGGATTCTGGATAATGTTCCAGGCGCTCGTGCCAGAGCTGAAAAGGGCGAACTTCTTGCGGGAACTGTTGATACCTGGCTTATCTGGCGCTTAAGTGGCGGAAAAGCTCATGTTACCGATTATACTAACGCTTGCCGTACAATGCTGTTTAATATTCACTCTCTGGAATGGGATCAGGAATTGCTGGATTTATTAAATATTCCTCGCTGTATTTTGCCTGAAGTTCGTGATTCTTCCTGCATTTATACCACAACTGATAAAAAAGTCTGTGGTTTTGAAGTTCCTATTGCTTCTGCAATCGGGGATCAGCAGGCGGCTCTTTTTGGTCAGGGTTGTTTTGAAAAAGGTGAAACTAAAACTACTTACGGTACCGGCTGTTTCCTTTTGATGAATACCGGGGACAGACCTGTTGATTCTAAACACAAGCTGCTTACAACTATCGCTCTTGGTATGAACGGAAAAGTTGAGTATGCACTGGAAGGCAGTGTTTTTATTGGCGGTGCTTTGATTAAATGGCTTAGAGATCAGCTGGGAATCATTAATACTGCTAACGATGTAAATATTCTTGCGGAAAGTGTTCCTGATTCCAACGGTGTAATTATTGTGCCTGCCTTTACCGGTCTTGGTGCTCCTTATTGGGATTCTTATGCCCGTGGAACAATTGTTGGATTAACCCGCGGTGCTTCAAAGGCTCATATTTGTCGTGCAGCTCTGGAAGCTATTGCTTTTCAGGTTAAAGATGAACTGGAATGTATGAAAGAAGATTCTGGAATTGATTTGCCAACTCTGAAGGTTGATGGTGGTGCTTCTGTAAGTAATCTTATGATGCAGTTCCAGGCTGATATTTTGAATACTACTGTTTATCGTCCTGAAAATACAGAAACTACCGTAACAGGTGCTGCTTTCCTGGCAGGCCTTGCAACTGGTTACTGGAAGTCTAAAGCTGAAATCAAAAAAGTATGGAAAATTGATAAAGTCTTTATTCCAAGTATGAAAGAAAATGATCGTTCTAACCGCTATGCACAATGGCAGAGAGCAATTGAACGATCTCGTGAATGGGATAAAGAATAGGTAAGTCTTATTTTAAAAGGATTCCATCAATTGACTGATTGATGATTGTTTTTACTTCCGAAATATCAGCCTGATTAAGAACTGTAATGCGGAAGATAGCAGATTCAACCAGTCCGTACAAAAGCTCATTAATGATGTGAACATTTATTTCTTTGAATTCTTTATTCTGAATACCGCGGATAATTACGGTACTCATTAAATGACGAAGTCTTACAACACGTCGGCGAACCTTCTCGTTAGGGTCAACGCCGGCTTTTTTCATTTGTGAAAGATAGTTCAGAAGAACATCAAACATTTTAATATTTTCTTCACAATGATCGATAATTGTTTCCATCATCATGCGAATCTGCTGTTCAGAAGTAAGGTCTTTGTTGTTGATAATTTCTTTAAGAGAAATTTCCATATCGGAAAGCAGCTGTTTAAGACTGCCTAAAAAGATTTCTCGTTTGTTGTTGAAGTAAATATAAAGGGTTGTTCTGGTAATACCACAGCGGTCTGCAATTTTCTGAAAAGTTACATCTTCATAACCTTCATCAGCAAATACATCCAGAGATTTTGCAAGAATTTCTCTTACTCGTTTATCATGTTCAACAACAATTGCCATAATTTTTTACCTCTATTACAAAAATCACTGCTTAGAATTTTTCTGCTTTACCAGAAAATTCTCTTGGCTTGCGATTATCTTTTTTTGATTCTGAACGGAATTTTCCCTTTGGTTTATCAAAGCGGGGTTTATTAAAGTCAAATTTTTCTGCTTTTGGTTTATCTGATTTTTCCCAGCCTGCAGTTTTTGGAGTTTTTGGTTCTGGAATTGAACGGTCAAAAACATAGAAGGTTGTATCAAGATTTCCTGCTTTGAGAGTTTTAAGTGATGTAGCATTATGTCCAAGATTCATCTGGAAATCTGGGTTTGAAGTAATAACTCCAATATTCCAGCCAGGGAATTCTGTAAATAATGAATCCATCTTTTTATATAATTCTGCTGCCTCGTTTTCGTCACCAAGGCGTTCTCCGTAAGGTGGGTTACACAACAGTAAACCTTCATCATAAGGAGCACCAAGATCAGCAAAATCTGACTGTACAAAATCTGGGCGCTGAATGTGAGCACTTAATCCAATTGATTTTAATGCACGGCCGGCCATAACACAGGCATATTCTGCATTCTGTTTTGCTCTTGCTACTGCTTTTGAATCAATATCAGAGCCTGTAATTCTAACTTCAACATCTGTACGAATCTGTTCTGCTTCTTTACGGCGGATTTCGTCTGCCAGAGCTTTGTTGTAAATAGGAAGATTTTCTAAAGCAAACCGTCTTCCAAAACCTGGAGCAACATTGAAAGCATAAAGAGTCGCTTCAATTGCAATTGTTCCCGAACCGCAGAAAGGATCATGTAAAGGAGTTTTACGGCGCCACAGCATTTCCTGAAGCATTACGGCTGCAGTAGTTTCTCGCAATGGAGCAATTCCACCGTCTACTCGGTAACCACGCTTATGTAATGGAAGTCCTGACAAATCAAGAAGAATAAGCACCTGATTTTCATCAATGTAAACACGGATATCGCTTTCTTCACCAGTTTCTGGCATTGAAGACATATGCCAGATATCACCCAGTTTAGAATAAATTGCTTTATGAACCATTCCCTGAATTGAATGTTCGGAGTTTAATTTTGAACGGAAAGTTCTAACTTTATCAACAACAACCTTTGAGTCTTTCTTTAAGAAATCCTGCCAGTTGATGGAATATACACCATTGTAAAGATCATCAAAATCGAGAGCAGAATAAGAAGCCAGCTGAAGATAAACTCTATCAGCTGTGCGGAGACAAAGATTTGCGCGGAAAAGAGCACCATCATCTCCTTCAAAGGAAACTCTTCCAGGAGCATTGCTTAAGAGACGGTATCCAAGATGTTTTATCTCATTTCCGAGAATTTTTTCTGCACCAATGGCACAAAGGGCAACAAGTGTATTCATAGCATCAAAAGTAACATATATGCATTTTTTGTGCAAATGTCATTTATTTTTTTTCTAAAAGCCTGCATCCAGACCTTGAGCAGCAAAAGATGACATAACAATAATTGTTTTGTCATCATCTTCTGTAACATTTCCAGCTGAATCTTCAATAAAAAGAGGCAGTTCAGAAATAGAGCTGAACACTGCAGATTTTATTTTGTCTGTTGGATTTTCATCTTTATCTAAAGCATATTCCCGTTTAATTCCGGCAATACCTAAAAATTTAATATCTGTATTATAGAAGTTATCTGGCAGTAATTCCTGAAAATGCATATCAACGCTGGTTCCTTCAATTGGGAAAATACTACGCTGCTTTGTTTCAACAATTTCTACTACCAGGGCAGGAGTAAATTCTGCGTCAAAATTTCCTTCTGTTGATGGAACAATTTTGTCATGAGAAGGTCCATCACTGAGAATAAATTTACGGCTTT
The DNA here is from genome assembly GCA_024402615.1 of Treponema sp. Taxonomy (GTDB): domain Bacteria; phylum Spirochaetota; class Spirochaetia; order Treponematales; family Treponemataceae; genus Treponema_D. The sequence goes on along the minus strand of JAKSTK010000037.1, from coordinate 10,671 downwards.
CTTCCTTAAAAGTAATCTTTCCTTCATCTGGACCGGCAGCAAGAACTTTATAACCAACTAATTCAGAAAGTCCATTTACGGCTTTTACTTCATCAGAATAATCTGTCCAGAAATATCCATCGTCTGTTTCAAAAAGGCGGGCGCGGTATTTGTAGGTATGATTTTTTTCTACATAAGAATCTTCAAACAGGTAAACTGTGTCTTTTTCACTCTGATATTTTGTAAAGAGAATACCAATGTTTATTTCTTCATCTGATGCAGTATCAAGACGGTAAATGTTGATATATTCTGTGTCTGAACTGCTGATTGGCAAGGTAATTACAATGCCGGAACCTACACTACGAACATTTGGTCTTGAAATAAGGCCTGAAGTATTTCCGTCAAATTCAAAGTATTTACAGGTAAAAGTTATAGAAATTCCTAATAGAATTAGGGCAATAAGTGCGAATTTTCTAACAATATTGTGTTTCATAGAGTACACCTCATTGTATTATCGGCAGTTAGAGGTGAATTCTTGAAACACAGTAAGATATTATTTTTTTGATTTTTTGGAGATTTTTTCTGCCTTTGCCAGAAGTCCTGATTCCTTCTGTTTTTTATCTCTGATGTAAAGCCAGATGGCAAATCCAATAGAGGCTATAATCATAATAAAACAGAGAATCTGACCGGTAGAAAAATTCCAGATGGAAGTGTTCTGGTAAATGCTGGCACCTTTATCTCCAAGGCGATAACCAATGTCTTCATCAGGCTGGCGGAAATATTCAATTACAAAACGAACAAGTCCGTAACCGCCGGTATAAATACAGGCAAGCATACCGTCAAATTTTTTATGATTTCTTAAAGCCCAGATTACAGCCCAAAGCAGCAAACCTTCAAACAAAGCTTCGTACAACTGACTAGGATGACGAGGCAGATTTACATAAGCCATATTCTGAATATCCATTCCAATTTTTGCACAGAAATCCTGAACCCACTGTTCCGAAGTAGAAAAGAGTTTTACATTTGGATCATTAAAAGTCATACCCCAAGGTACAGTTGTGATACGGCCGTAAAGCTCTCCGTTCAAAAAGTTACCGATTCTTCCGAAAGTGTATCCTAAAGGAATTGCACAAACCATGGCATCAATCCATTTTGCGGCAGGCTTCTTTTTTACATAACACCATACCAGCATACCAATAAGTCCGCCAATAAATCCTCCGTGATAAGACATACCGGCAAAACCAGTGAAATGACCATTACGGAAAGGCCACAAAATAAGCCATGGTGCTTTAAGATAAATCTGAGGGGTGTAAATAAGACAATGTCCGATTCTGGCACCCAGCAAAAGGAAAATAATTCCACAGAAAATAAAACTGAAAATATCATCCTCTGTACACTTAAAACCTTCTGAATCTAAAGCACCTTCCTTCATTACCTTGCGCAAAGCAATATATGCAAGACTAAAGGCAACAATGTACATGAGACCATACCAGCGCAAAAGTCCCAGAAACGGAATGCCAGGAAAAATCTCAGGATGTATAAATTTTGGATAGTTGAGATATAAGAACATTTTTTAATCCTCAATATTTTTCATTATTAATTCTTAATATTAAATCTTGTAGCCCTGCTGAACAGCCTTCAAAAGCTTTGATTTTAACAGTTGATTTTCTTTTTTAAGCTGAATCAGTTCGTACTGCTGGGTTTTAATCATTTCGGCAAGTTCGCCTACAGAAAGTTCACCACCAGAAACAAGATCATCTAAGCCGGAAAGCTTAAAGTCATAATCGTTATTTGCTTCTTCTTCTGCACTGATGAAAGAATCTGCATTGAAGTTTTCCGGATCAAAATCTTCATCAAAAGTGCGTGGAGGAGTTTCAATAATTTTATCTGCAACACGGTAAATTGCCTGACCAAGAACAGACTGTGGTTTGTAAACGACCAGTGGAAGCTGAGAAGCCAGAGCTTTGTCCTGAAGCATATCGCGGTACATAATTCCCAAGAAATCCAGTTCCAGACCAAGATACTGGTTGCAGGAAGTTTTAATTCTCTGTGCCTTGTTTGCATCAATTGGATTTTCAATCATGTTCATAACCAGACGAGGTCTGAACTGCTGCATACGGGAAATAAAAAGCTGAGTAGTAGCGGGATCAACTTTTCCTAAAGCCTGTACCAGCTGAGGAATGTACAATTTCTGCATTGAAGAAGAATTTTTCTTAAGGCTGTCCAGTAATTCGCGGCCGGGAGTATTCTTTTTGTAAGTTGTATAAAGTAATCGGAAAACTGCATTTTTAAGGAAAAGATATCCGTTTAAAGTTGCAGTTACAGCAGGGGCAGAAACAATAATTCCCTGTGGAGAAAGAAGGAACATATCAAGAATAAACTGATGAGTTCCGGCTCCCAAATCAAGAATCAGATAATCTGTATCAATATTTTTTAAGTTTCTGATAAGTTTGATTTTCTGTGCGTGTTTAAGGGAAGTCAAATCTGGAATCTGACTGTCTCCTGCAATAAAGCTGACATTCTGGTAATCAGTTGGCTGAATAATGTCTTTGAACTGACTTTTTTCTGTAAACCAGGAACCAAGACTTGCGGCCCCTGGATGCTGACCGATTACGAGATGAAGATTTGATGCTCCCAAGTCCAGGTCTACGAGAACTACCCGTTTTCCCTGCTGGCCAAGAGCGATTGCAAGGTTTGCAGAAAGAAGGCTTTTTCCAACACCACCTTTTCCGCTTGCTACTGGAATAATTTGTGACATAGAAAAATTATAACACAATAGAAGATAAAGTTGAATTATTGAATAGCCTTAGAATTTCAAAATTATAGATTTTTTAAACATTGTAATGTAAAATGACACTATGAAAATTAAATCAAATAAATCACTTAAAAAGGTTGTTTCTTTCCTTTTTATTTCCACAATGTTCCTTTCTTCTTCTTGTTTTGGACAGGGACTTGGTTCAAGAAACAATTCTTCAATTTCAAATTATCAGTATGAACGCCAGTTAAACAATGTTTTTGAATTTGTTCAGAAAAATTATGTTGATGAAGTAGATCCTAAAATCCTGTATGAAGGTGCCTTAAAAGGTATGATGGAAGCCTTAGGTGATCCATATACAATCTACCTTGATTCAGATTATATGCGCGATTTAAGCGACACAACTATGGGAAACTTTGGCGGTGTTGGTCTTACAATTTCTAAACCTGTTGAATCAACTGCAGATAAGCCAGCTTATGTAGAAGTTTCTACTCCAATTGAAGATTCTCCAGGTTTTAGAGCAGGAATCCGTGCAGGAGATTATATCGTAGCAATTGAAGGAGAACCAACTCCAGATATGACTATGAATCAGGTATTGTCTAAACTTCGCGGTCAGGTTGGAACTCCCGTAACAATTACAATTCTCCGCGGTGCAAATATGCGCTTTGATGTCCGTCTTGTTCGTGCTTTGATTGAAGTACCAACCGCAAAATACGGCATGATTGAAGGAACAAAAATTGGTTATGCTCGCTTAATTGAATTTACTCCAGAAACTCCTCATCGTTTACAGGATGCCCTGAATTCCTTTGAAGCAAATGGTTATACAAGCCTTATTATTGACCTTCGCGATAATCCTGGTGGACTTATTACTTCTGTTGCAGAAGTTGCAGATAAGTTTATTGATAACGGATTAATTGTTTCTACAAAAAGCCGTCTTGCTTTTGAAAATCAGGAATTTAAAGCTTCTGCTTCAGAAACTACCGTAAAAAAGAATATTCCTGTTATTGTTTTGATTAATCACGGTTCTGCCAGTGCATCTGAAATTCTTTCTGGTGCTCTTAAAGATCATCATTTAGCTTATCTGGTTGGTGAGCGTTCTTACGGAAAGGGTTCTGTTCAGCAGGTAATCAACCTTAGCGATACAGACGGAATTAAACTTACAATGGCCCGCTACTACACTCCAAGTGATGTAAATATCGATAAGATTGGTATTCCACCTGATTTGGAAATTAAGAATATGGAAGATTTTACACCAGCAGAAGAAGAAACATATCTTGCTTTGGTAAAATCTGATGCTATTTCTAAAATTGTAGAACAGCAGCCATATATGGATGAAGGAGATATTTCTGCTGCTGCAGAAAAATTATATAAAGATTATCCATTGGAAAAACGCCTCTTGAGAAGACTGGTTAGAAATCAGGCTAACCGTTTGCAGGAAACTCCACTGTACGATCTTGATTATGACCTTCAGTTGAAAGAAGCAATCAAAATTATTGAAACTGGAATGTGGAATAATTTGATGCGTAAATCAAAGACTTTAAAAGAACTTCAGGATTCTGTTGAACCAGATCCTCTTGCAAAATAAATGCGGCAGTTAATAATCGAAAAAAATCCGGACAGTAAAGGTTTAGTTCAAGTTACAGGAAAAGACTTTAAGTATCTGCGACAGGTACTTAGAGTTAAAGCTGGTGATATGCTTAGCCTGAGACTTCTGGATGGTTCTCTTAAAAACTCTACAGTTGCCGCCATTGATGAAAAATCACGAAAAATAACTCTACAGGTTTGTGCTGATACTGATGTAAAAACAATTACCCGCGGTGTTCAGGCCAGTCAGCTAAATAATGCAGACAGTTCCCTTAGCATTCAGGGAATTGAATACTGGCTGTTTCAATTCATTCCAAAACCTGTAAAGCTTGAACAGATTGTGCGCCAGGCAACTGAATGCGGCATAAAGCATATTGTTCCTGTAATTGGTGAATACTCAGAAAAGAGCAGTATTCTTGCACTGGACAACACTAAAAAAGAAAGAATTGAACGAATCATAAAAGAAGCCCGTCAGCAAAGCGGTTCACCGGTTGATACTGTTTTGCACGAACCGTTAACTCTTGATCAGGCAATAGAACTGTGGATGAGTTGTGGTGCGGAAGGTGAAAGTTTAGCGGAAAAGGCTGGGGAACAAGGAGCAGGGGGACAGACCTCCGCGGCTCTTGCAGCCTCTGTTGGTTTTGTGCTTTCGGAAAGGGATGATGGGGACGGAGATGTTCGGTCGATTCTTAAGAAAAAGTCGGAAGAGAATAAAATTCAGCGAATTTGCATTGCCTGCGGTTGTGAAGGTGGCATTAGTCCGGAAGAAGTTGAACTTTTATTAAAAAAAGGTCTTTTCTATCCGCTTCATTTTTCCGTAAATATACTTAGATGCGAAACTGCTGCATTATATGGAATAGCGGCAGTTCAGACGGCGGTATAAATTATGTCTATTAATCGAATTTCTTTACTTGGTATTCCTGTTGATATTTGTTCTCCAGAAAATCTGGAGCAAGAAATTCTTGAGCTTTTAATTAAGCCAGGTACAAAGCAGATTATTTTCCTTTCTATCTGGGATTTATTAAAAGCCCGACATAAAGGTGACTTTGCCGATGCAGTGAAGAATGCAGATCTTGTATTACCAATTTCAAAAAGCATCATCCGCGGTGCAAAGTATCTTAAGAAAGATATTCCTGTCCGCTACAATCCTTTTACTGCTGTTATTCAGATTCTTGGAATTCTTGATTCTCATTACAAATCAATTTACTTACTTGGATCTAATAAAAAGACTCTGGAAAAAGCTGCACACAATGTTCACGATACTTTTAAAGGCTTAAAGATTGTTGGCCGCTACATTGGGTATTATCCAAAAAATATTGAAGATGATATTATTCAGGCAATTTACAAATCCCAGCCATCTCTGGTTTTAATTAGTGATGGAATTAAAGAAAAGAACTGCTGGGCATATCGCCGCCGTAATCGTTTTTCATCAAGTATTTTCCTTTATTACAAAGATGCTTTTGGCATTTTCTCGGAAAGGGTTCAAAGGGTTAAAGAATCTACTTTTGAGAAAGGTCATGAAATATGGACAGAAATCGGGCATAATCCGTTTAAGCTTTTCCTGATTTTCCCATACATGAAATATGTGCTGATTTTGCTGGCATATAAGTTGTTTAAAAAGTAGGTACCCGGGGAGGAGTTTATATCTGCTATTTATACTACTGAATACATTCTTTACAGTAAAAGAAATGATGTAATTGATTTTATAAGAGATAATGCTCCCTTCGGTCAGTTCCTGCAGATAGAATCAGAATTTCCCACAGCTTATTTTGGTATTACTGAAAGTATTATCATTGACGCTTCCCTTTTTGAAAATGTTCCTGTAAATCAGGCAATTTCTCATCTTTCACATTTATATCCAAAAACTCTTTTTCTTATTCCGGAAAATACTCCGCCGGCAATCAAACAGTTAATTTTTGGAAATTCTTCCTTTGTAGTTCCAGTCCCCTGTGAAGAAAATTTATGGTCCGAAATTCTTGAGCAGTTTATCTCCAGTATGAAAAGACGAGTTTCCATTTCTTTTATAAAACCTTCCGACCGTTTTTTATCTCCAGAAGAATTGCTTAATGCCGGATTTATTGGTATTTCGCCCGCTATAGAAAGATTGCGTCATCAGATTATTACTTTTGCCAACACTAATGAGCCACTTTTACTGGAAGGAGAAACCGGAACTGGAAAATCTACAGCTGCAGAAATTCTTCACTTATTGTCGGATAGAAGAGAAAATAATTTCTTCCCGGTAAATGTTTCATCAATTCCGGAAAATCTTGTGGAAAGTACTTTGTTTGGTGCAGAAAAAGGTTCCTTTACCGATGCTACAGAGCAGGAAGGCTTTTGCGGAAAGGCAGACAGGGGAACTTTGTTCTTAGATGAAATTTCTACTTTAGGACTTAATAATCAGACAAAGCTGAATCAACTGTTGGACAGGGGCATTTTTTATAAAGTTGGCAGCAATGTGCCGGTGAGTGCAGATATAAAATTTATTCTGGCAACAAATGAAAATCTGGAATTGAAGGTTTTACGGGGCGAATTCAAAAAAGATTTGTTCTACAGAATCAGTTTTAACCGCATAAGATTTCCTTCGTTACGGGAACGAATGGAAGATATTCCAATGCTGGCAAAAGCTTCCGCCGCAGAAAAAGGAAAATATATTTCGGAAGAGGCGATTAAAGTTCTGTACGAAAGTAACTGGCCGGGAAATGTCCGCCAGCTGAAGGGACGCATCTACAATGCGGCAATAAAAACAAAGTCCGACACAATCCAGCCGGAAGATTTAATTTAGTTCCTTTTTTGTTTAGTTTGTAATTGCGTATTTGATTTCGTCTGCAGCAATTCTCTGGGCGTCTGCCGAAGGTAATGCACCGCTAAGTGGCATAAGTGTTCCTTCAGAATCTGCACGCCAATAACTGATTTCTTCTGTCAGTGCATCGGAGGTCGAACAGCCCGCATCTGCAGGAGCCAATCCGGTCAAAGTGCTAAGCTCTGCCTGGTGCTCGTTCATTGCGGACAAGGCTTTTTTATTTCCGGAAGAATTTTTTAGACTGATTGCGCAGATTTCAGCTGCAACATATTTTCGTTTGTTGCTGGAATTTGATGCGGCAGGACATAATTCCGGATTAAATTGATTTGTGTTTGACTGAGCGATTCTGTGATGATCAGAAAGTTTTAAAATCACATTTAAGGTCTGGTCATTATCAATTTGGAAAAGTAAATCATCAGAATTAAAACCAAGACACTTGCGGTTAAAAATTTCTTTGTCGAGATATTTTTTCAAAAGAGAAATTACCTCATAAAGGGAACCACTTTCCGAAACCTGATAAGAAAAATAATCTTCAAGATTTTCTGTTTTCCAGGCATTGTAAAAATCTTCCAGAAGAGCTTCGTAGGCAGTCCAGCCGTGAAGTGCTTCATAAAACATTCCCAAAGTGTTCAGCATTTCGGCAGGATCACCACCGGCAAACTGAAGGGCAGGAATTTTTCCGGTAATTTCAGAAGAATAAAAGTAAAAATCCTGCAAATCCTGAAGCTTAGAAAAAGCACTGGTCTTTTCTGCTTTTCTGTTCAAATCAAGCAGGTAAAAATCATAAAGAACAGGAACAACTGGTTCTACAACCTTTGAAGAATTTGCAGTAAATTCCTGAACATTTTTATCATTTAAGGCAATAAGAAGATTTGCTTTAGAAACAGTTTTAGTTTGTTCGGAAAGAGGAATTTCTTCATCAAGGACAATCACCTTGTACTTTTTTGTAGAAGAAGAATTCAATTCTTTTAATAAAACGTTCTGAACTAATTCGTCTACATGATAAAATGCAACAGAAGGTTTAACGGATACTAAAGTAATTACAGAAATCAGAACAGCCAGAAGCAGTAAAATTGCAGCAATAATAATGTAGAAGAGTTTTTTCATACTTATTTTATCGGCATATAAATTAAGAAAAATCACTCTTGCGTAAATATTAAAGTGGACAATATAATCGAAAATATGAGAAAAATTATCCTTTCTTTATTAACTTCAGCTTTAGTTTTTGGAAGTATTTCCTGTGCATCCAAAACAACTTCATCGTCTGAATCTATTGAAGCTGCTGTAGAAACAACAGTTGTTACCGGTCCTGCAGCTGTAAAAGAATTTATTCCAGACAGTTCAAATGTAAAGCTTTTGGGCCGCAGTTTTTATGATGGTCTTAATCTTGTAATGACTTATTCTTCTACAGGTGCAGAATTTAATGTAAGTGCAAAAACTCTGGAAGTAGAAATTAATGCTGACAGTAATGGCGGAAGAAACGCGGACAGTGCAGCCAGAATTGTTGCTTTTGTAAACGGAAAGCGGGTTCTGGACGAAATGCTCAGAAGCAGAAACCAGAGATATACAGTTTTTACAGGGGAAGCTCTTACGGAAGGTGTGGTTCAGATTCTTAAAGTTTCTGAAGCAACTTCTTCTTTTGCTGGTATTTCGGGAATTTATACAGATGAAGAAGGTTCTGTTACTCCAACAGAAAAAAAAGCTCTGAAAATTGAATTCATTGGCGATTCAATTACCTGCGGTTATGGTGTTGATGATCCTAACAGAAACAATCATTTTAAGACTTCCACAGAAGACAATACAAAAACCTATGCATATAAAACTGCACAGATGTTAGATGCAGATTATTCTATGGTTTCTATTTCCGGATGGGGAATTATTTCTGGTTATTCGGGAGATGGAAAAAAGCACGGAGAATCGGCTTTGCCTGCTTATTACGAAAAGGCTGCTTTCTCCTGGGGTACAACAATTGATGGTTATAATCCTAAAGATATTGCATGGGATTTTAATACTTTTGTACCTGATGTAATTGTAATTAATCTTGGAACAAACGATGCATCTTACACAAAAAATGATCCTGAAAAGTGCGAAGAATTCAAACAGGCTTATATTAAGTTTATTGAGCAGGTTAGAGATAACAACGAAAATGCAATCATTGTCTGTGCTTTAGGAATTATGGGACAGGATTTGTATCCTTATGTGGAAGCAGCAGTTGATGATTATATTTATGATTCCTGGGATGAAGATGTTTTTGCTTTGAAATTTGATTCACAGCTGGCTTCTGACGGAATTTGTGCTGACTGGCATCCAAGTGAAAAAACAAATCAGAAAGCTGCAGTAAGACTTACAAATTTAATTAAAATGTTTTATGGTCCAGATCCTCTGGCAAAATAGGTAATTATAAATTAGGAGATATATATGAGCGATTTAATGAAATTACAGAATGGTAGTGATGTTCGCGGAGTTGCACTGGAAGGTGTTGAAGGAGAACACATTAATCTTACTCCAGATATTGCTACAAGAATTGGTTGTGCTTTTGTAAGCTGGCTTTCAAAAAAATTAAATAAATCTTCTCACGAACTTAAGATTGGTGTTGGTCGTGATTCACGAGTTTCAGGTCCCGCACTGGCGGATGCTTTGATGCTGGGAATTATGAGCACAGGTGCTGAAGTTGTAAACTGTAATATGGCAACAACTCCTGCAATGTTCATGTCTATTGTTTTTGATTCAACAAAGTTTGATGGTTCTGCAATGATTACAGCCAGCCATCTTCCATTCAACAGAAACGGAATTAAGTTCTTTGACAAGGACGGTGGTCTTGAACATGATGATATTACAAATGTTCTTAAAATTGCCGGAAATGTTTCTGATGATTTCCTTGAAATGGCAGTAAATAAAGCAGCATTAGCAAAAGTTCCTGCTTACGATTTACTCAGTGTTTATGCTGAATATTTGAAGAATAAAATTAAAGATTCAGTAAATGATGGAGAAACTCCACTGAAAGGACTTCACATTGTTGTAGATTCTGGAAACGGTGCTTCAGGTTTCTTTGTAGATAAGATTCTTCAGCCGCTGGGGGCAGATACAACTGGCAGCCAGTTCCTTGAACCAGACGGAATGTTCCCTAATCATATTCCAAACCCAGAAAATAAACAGGCAATGGAAGCAATCCGTTCTGCAGTTTTGAACAACAAGGCAGATTTAGGATTAATTTTTGATACTGATGTTGACCGTATGTCTGCAGTACTTTCTGACGGAAGTGAAGTAAACCGTGACTCAATTATTGCCATGATTGCAGCAATTCTTGCTCCTGAATATCCAGGTTCGACAATCATTACAGACTCAGTAACTTCTGATCGTCTTACATACTTCCTGGAAAAAGAACTTGGTTTGAAGCACTTATGCTATATGCGCGGTTATAAAAACGTAATCAACAAACAGAAGGAACTTAATGCGGCAGGAACAGTTGCTCCTCTGGCAATGGAAACTTCTGGACATGGTGCTCTTAAAGATAACTACTTCCTTGATGATGGTGCTTTCCTTGCAGTAAAAA
>JAKSTK010000036.1 GCA_024402615.1 Treponema sp. | reverse complement strand
CTTCTCGCGGGAAAGTAGGTAGCTGCCAGGCTTTTTTCTTTTTAAAGCCTTTTTCCTCCCTGACGCTTTTCTCTGTCCCTTTTGTAATTGTTTGGATATGAAAATCTATTTATACTGCTGATTTTTGATTATTCAATCGAAATAATTTCACCACAAAAAATCTTTTTAATGATATGTATTTGTTTTGGTAATTGGTAGTTTATTGAACTTAGAAGCTTACATTCTTCAGGGGAATATCTTGTTTTATCTTCTGTATAAAGAACATTTGTTATTTCATTAATAGCAATGTATTGTTCAAGAGATTCTATGTATTCATATTTCCAGCCCGGTTTTTGGTTCATACATATATTGTAACCGAAGGAAAATAAAAAGTAAAAAAATAACTTTTATTTGAAGTTCTATATTGATAAATCACAATTTAGAGTGTAAAATGAAAATATATGAAAAAACACTATATATAGTGTTTTTTACGAGGTGTATACAAAAAAGTACACTAATTTAATTAAGTAAAATTAACTAAAAAATATATATAAAAATGGGTGGGGTATTATGAAAATCATCAAACGCAATGGCGAAGAAGCTATCTTCGACGTTCAGAAAATCGTTAACGCCATTGAAAAAGCAAACGCTGCAGTTCCAGAACAAGATCGTATTTCAGAAGCTTATATTCAGGCTGTTTCATCAAAAGTAAAAGATGCTTGTTATGCTAGTAAAGTTCAGATGAACGTAGAAGCTATTCAGGACTTGGTTGAAACTGAATTAATGCGTATTGGTGCTTTCCATATTGCTCGTATTTATATTACTTATCGTTATCGTCACGCACTTATGCGTAAACAGAACTCTACAGACCAGCAGATTCTTTCTTTGCTGGAATGTGCTAACGAAGAAGTTAAACAGGAAAATTCAAATAAAAATGCTACTGTAGTTTCGGTTCAGCGTGACTATATGGCAGGTGAAGTTTCTAAGGATATTACCCGCCGTTTCCTTTTGGATGATGATATCGTTCAGGCACATCACGAAGGTATTATTCATTTCCATGATGCTGACTATTTTGCACAGCATATGCACAACTGTGACCTGGTAAATCTTGAAGATATGCTTCAGAATGGAACAGTAATCAGTGGTACAAAAATCGAAACCCCACATTCTTTCTCTACTGCTTGTAATATTGCTACACAGATTATTGCTCAGGTTGCTTCAAGCCAGTATGGAGGACAGTCAATTTCATTAACTCACCTTGCTCCATTTGTTGATGTAAGCCGTAAAAAGTTAATTAAAGAATTAAATGAAACAGTTGCAGAAACTGGTGTTACTTTCACAAAAGAACAGTTTGATCGTATCGTAGAACGCCGTCTTGCAGATGAAATTACACGTGGTGTACAGACTATTCAGTATCAGGTTGTAACTTTAATGACAACAAATGGTCAGAGTCCTTTTGTTACAGTATTTATGTACTTAAACGAAGCTCGCAACGAACAGGAAAAAGCTGACCTTGCATTAATTATTGAAGAAGTTTTACGCCAGCGTTATAAGGGTGTTCAGAACGAAGCTGGTTATTGGGTAACACCTGCGTTCCCTAAACTTATTTATGTTCTTGAACCAGATAATATCGAAGAAGGACAGAAATACTACTACCTTACAGAACTTGCTGCAAAATGTACTGCAAAACGTCTTGTTCCAGATTACATCTCTGAAAAGAAAATGTTTGAATTGAAGGAAGGAAACTGCTATCCATGTATGGGATGCCGTTCATTCCTTACAGTTTATCGTGATGAAACAGGTCGTCCAAAGTTCTATGGTCGTTTTAATCAGGGTGTTGTTACAATCAATCTTGTTGATGTTGCATGTTCTTCAAATAAAGATATGGAAAAATTCTGGAAGATTTTTGATGATCGTCTTGAACTTTGCCGTCGCGCTTTGATGTCTCGTCATAACAGATTGCTTGGAACTCCTAGTGATGTTGCTCCAATTCTCTGGCAGAATGGTGCACTTGCTCGTCTTGAAAAAGGAGAAACAATTGATAAGCTGTTGTTTAATGGTTATTCAACTATTTCCTTAGGTTATGCAGGACTTTGTGAATGTGTTCGTTATATGACAGGTCGTCCTCATACAGATCCAGAAGCAACTCCTTTTGCTTTGGAAATTATGCAGCATATGAATGATGCATGTGCAAAATGGCGCGAAGAAACAACTATTGCTTTCAGTTTGTATGGCACACCACTTGAATCAACAACTTACAAGTTTGCAAAAGCATTGAAACGCCGTTTCGGAATTATTTCAGGTGTAACAGATAAAAACTATATTACTAACAGTTATCATGTTCATGTTACAGAAAAAATGGATGCTTTCACTAAACTTAGTTTTGAAAGTCAGTTCCAGGAATTAAGTCCAGGTGGGGCTATCAGTTATGTAGAAGTTCCTAACATGGAAAATAATATTCCAGCAGTAATGGCCGTTCTTAAACATATTTATGAATATATTATGTACGCTGAATTGAATACAAAATCTGACTGTTGTCAGAAATGTGGATACACAGGAGAAATTCAGATTCAGGAAGATGGTGATGGTAAATTAGTATGGGTTTGTCCTCAGTGTGGAAATACTGACCAGACTACAATGAATGTAGCCCGCCGTACATGTGGATATATTGGAACTCAGTATTGGAATCAGGGTAGAACCCAGGAAATCCGTGAAAGAGTTTTGCATCTCTAAAAATTGATATAGGGTATGGGAGGACGTCACTGAGAAATCAGTGGCGTTTTTTTATATATTCTTGGGAATATTTATTACAAAAGGGACAGAGTAAATCGATTGAGTAAATCGGTTATATTGTCTTGTAATATAAAATAAACAAAAGGGACAGAGTAAAATGAAATATGGTGCAATTAAAAAGTTTGATGTTGCTGATGGCATTGGAGTAAGAGTTTCACTGTTTGTAAGTGGCTGCAGAAACTGTTGTCCGGGTTGTTTTCAGCCAGAAACCTGGAATTTTGATTTTGGTGAAGATTTTACTGCAGATACAGAACGTGAAATTATAGAAGCTCTTCGGCCAACTCATATTCAGGGGTTTTCTTTGCTGGGTGGTGAACCTTTTGAAGAAGAAAATCAGTCTGTTTTAGCTCCATTTCTTGAAAAATTAAAAGCTGAGTTTCCAAAAAAAGATATCTGGTGTTGGACTGGTTATGTTCTGGAAAAAGATTTACTGGAAGGGGGAAGAAAGCATACCGAGTATACCGACCGAATGTTAGCTTGTATCGATACTCTTGTAGATGGACCTTTTATTCAGGCCCAGAGAAATCTTATGCTGGAATTCCGCGGTTCAGAAAATCAGCGGCTTTTAAAATTAAAAGATATTCTGTAGAACATAAAAAAAGGAACAACTTACCGTTGTTCCTTTTTTTTCTTAACCCTTATTAGTTAGCTGGTTGTGAAATATTTTCTGGATTATCGTCTTTTGGTTTCTTTCCCATAAAAGCCCTTTTAAGAAGAACAGGAACCAGCATCGAAGAAACAATAATCAGAAGGATTACGGCAGTAAAGTATTTAGATTCAATTAATCCTATTGAAAGTCCTTTTGTTGCAACAATCAACGCAACTTCACCGCGAACCATCATACCAAGTCCAATCTGATAAGATTCTTTCCAGGTGTAACCAAGAGCCTTTGAGATTCCGCCACAACCGATAATTTTGGAAATACAACCGATAATTACAAAGGCGATTGCAAACCACAGAAGATTCAAAGTCATTCCAGATAAATCTGTTTTAAGCCCGATACTGGCAAAAAAGATAGGACTAAAAAGCATATATGAGTTGATGTCGATTTTTGATTCCATGTAAGAAGCATCCTGCAAACTGCAGAGAACGATACCTGCAATATAGGCTCCTGTAATATCAGCAATACCAAAAAATCGTTCTGCGCAGTAAGCAAAAATCAGTGCAATGCCTAACGCATAAATTGGAATACGGTGTGAACGAGGATGTTTTGTATCATACCACTGGAAAAGCTTATAAATTGCAAAACCGATTGCAATGGCACACACAAAGAATAGGATTGTTTTAACAATTATCATCAGGTATTCTTTCCATCCACCGTCACCAGAACTAACGCCCAGTACAATAGTCAAAACGATAATACCAATTACATCATCAATAATTGCGGCACTTACAATTGTCTGACCTACATCAGTTTTAATTTTTCCGAATTCTTTAAGAACAGCTACAGAAATACTTACTGAAGTGGCAGTAAGAATTGTTCCTATGAACATAGCTTTGTAAAAATTCTGTGTTCCAAATCCATCAAAGCCGAAGAAAAATAATGACATGATTGTTCCAAAAATTAATGGAACAAATACTCCGGCACAGGCAATTGCAGTTGCTTTTCCGCCAGATTTTATAAGGGATTTAAGATTTGTACTTAAACCGGCAGAAAACATAATCAGAATTACACCAATTTCTGCCAGTTCTGAAATGAACTTATTTGCACCATCGTACAGAAGATTTGTTTCTACACCACCAAAATTGTGGAACCATGGAATAAAACGAAGCAAAAGACCAGCAACGATCATTCCTGCAACTTCTGGAATACCAATTTTTCGGGCAAAAAGTCCGAAAAACTTTGCAACCATAACAATTACGCCTACAGCCAGTAAAACCTGAAGAATGATTTCAGAATTAGATACACCTTCCATAATTGAAAAGCCTCGATAGATATTAGAAAATTAATACGCATATTTTAGTGATTTACGGCTTTTGTGTGAATAGTGTATTTTTTTGATAAAAAAAAGAGGTTGTTTGAAAAACAACCTCTTTAGTGACATATTTTACACTTTAGTCAGTCTATTTAACTGGCAAAATTGTAGAAATTGGTTTTGAAGCTCCTAATTTCAGTGACTGTTTTGTAGGAACTGAATCTGCTGCAGTAATTATGTAATTACCGCTCATTAGTTTAGCTTCACCGTCTTCTGTAATAGTTTCAAAGGCTTGTTTAGAAAGTGTTAATTTAACAGTTTCTGTTTTACCAGCTGCAATCTGAATTTTTGCAAAAGCTTTTAAACTACAGATCGGGTCATTTTCGGTTGGTTTTTCTTTTGAAACATAAAGCTGTACAACTTCTGAAGCATCATATTTTCCTGTATTCTTTACATCAACCGAAACTTCATAATTTCCGTTAGTAGAAGCATTTACGGTAAGTTTTGTAAATTCGAAGGTAGAGTAACTTAATCCAAAACCGAATGGGAACAAAGGTTCTTTTTCTGCATAACGGTAAGTTCTGCCTTTCATGCTGTAATCTTCAAAATCTGGTAAATCCGAAGTTGCTTTAGGGAAAGTGATAGGAAGATGTCCTGAAGGAATTGCTTCACCGAATAAAACATCACCAATTGCAGAGCCACCTTCTTCTCCCGGATACCAGGCAAAAATAATTGCATCTGCCAGTTCTGGAGGGAATGCAATTGGTGAACCTCCTGTAAGAACTAATACAACCGGGGTTCCTCTTTCACGAACTGCTTTAAGATAATCAAGCTGCCATTCTGGAAGTTCAATTGTGTCACGGTCTCCCTGTGTAGATTCAACTGATTCGCCCTGTTCACCTTCCATCTGATTATCAATACCAAAACAGCAGACAACAACATCAGCACTTTCGGCCATACCAACTGTCCATCCGCGCTGTTTGCTTGGACCATACATTCCAACACCGGGATGATAATCTATATTGATTAATGGACGAGTTTCTGTTTTAGCAACAATACCTTCAAGAATTGTTACGATGCGGGAATTTAATCCGTAATAGTTTCCAATCTGAGCGTTAATATCTGCTGCGGCAGGTCCCATAACCATAATTTTACGAATATCATCTTTAAGTGGTAAAAGACCATTTTCATTTTTAAGAAGGACAAGAGAATCCTGGGCAACTTTGCGGGCCAGTGCACGATGTTCTTTGCTGTCCAGATCTTTTGCACCAAGTTTTCCCCATTTAGATTTTTCTGGTGCGTCAAACATTCCAAGCTTAAATTGAGTTCTGAGCAATCGTTCCAGAGAAGTATTGATTTCTGCTTCTGTCAGTAATCCCTGATGAACTGCATCAATTGCAGCGTGATATGTACAACCACAGTTTAAATCACAGCCATTTTTTATTGCCAGTGCAGCAGATTCCGCTGGAGTGTTAGTTACTTTGTGATTTTCATGGAAGTCGCGGACAGCCCAACAGTCAGAAACTACATGTCCCTTAAAGCCCCATTTCTTTCGGAGGATATCAACCAGAAGGAATTTTGATCCACAGCAAGGTTCGTCATAAAGCCGCTGGTAAGCACCCATTACCGATTCAACCCCGTTATCAACTAATGCTTTGAAGGCAGGAAGGTAAGTTTCCCATAAATCCTTTTTAGAAGGTTTTACATTTGCGGTATGGCGGGTTCCTTCCGGTCCGGAGTGAACGGCAAAGTGTTTTGCACAGGCAGCAAGTTTAAGATTTTCAGGATCGTCCCCCTGTAAACCGTTTACTGCTGCAATACCCATTTGTGAAGTCAAATAAGGATCTTCTCCAAAGGTTTCCTGTCCGCGGCCCCAGCGTGGATCACGGAAAATATTGATATTTGGTGTCCAGAAAGTAAGACCACGGAACTGTCCGTAATCTTTTAATTTCTGTGCTTCATTGTATTTTGCACGGGCTTCATCAGAAATTGCTTCGTATTCTTTTTGAGCAAGATTTGTATCAAAAGTTGCGGCAAGTCCAATGGTCTGTGGAAAAATTGTTGCATAACCGGCACGACCAATTCCGTGAAGTGCTTCATTCCACCAGTTGTATTCGTGAATTCCTAGTCTTGGTACTGCCATACTTTCATGCAGCATAAGAGAAACTTTTTCTTCTAATGTCATTTCTGAAATCAATGCAGCAATTTCAGATTCCATTTCTTCTTTTGTCATATGAACTCCATTTAATTATTCAAAATCAGTAAGAATTTTATTTTAAATCATAAATGTGAAATTGCAAAATCATAATGTTCATTTATTTTTAACCTGGTAAATGGGATTTTTTTTAAGGTGATTTTCAGAAATTCCGATATTTAAATGTAAAACTCTTTGGTTTTAAAAAGGGTATTCATCGATATCATTTCGGTGCTATAATAGAAGAAACTATGATAGGTAAACTATTGCTTAAAACATTTCAGCGTTCTCGAAAGCTAATCCTGGGGTTGGGATTATTGTTTTTATGCAGTAGCTTATGGTCTGCAATTTATGTTTACGGAACTGGAAATTATAATGACGCAGCTACAACTGGCTGGTGGTTATATTCCAGTGGGCCTTTTGATTATCCGGAGGTAATGACTTCTGGAGGCGTTACTTATCAGCCAGGTGCTTCAATTGATGAATTAGGAAACTCAAATAATCAGTTATATATTTGTGAACCAATTACAATCAATAACTGGAATCCAACTAATACAACTCAGGTTACTGTATATCTTACTGGTGGTCAGCAGCTGACTTTTGTTGGTGGAAACAATCATATTCCTGGAAATTTTAATCTTTACAGCGGTGGAATTACTAATGCCGGTTCTGTAGAATTTTCTGATTATCATGATAATGCCGGCGGTACAATTACAAATAACGGTAATTTAGTTTTTAATCAGAATCTGGGAATTAACGGAACAATTAACGAAAATAATGCAGGAAATATTACTGTAAACGGAAATCTTACAAATAACGGAAATATTAATACCTCGGGTAATATTTCGGCTTCTGGAACAATCACCAATAATAAAACTCTGAATGTTACTGGCGGAACTGTAAGCTCTGACGGTGCATTTACAAATACAGAAACTGGTTCTGTAAATGTTACTGGTACTGGCGATATTAATGCTCCAATTATCAACAATGGCAATCTTGTTACAGAAAATGATCTTTCAGGTGATATCGGTGGCTCTGGTACTACTGTGGATTATTCTGCGGCAAGAACTTACTACTGGAAGGGTGGTGCAAGCGGTGCATGGAATGCAGCAGGAAACTGGAGTTATGCGGCAGATGGTTCTGATACTGCAGTTCGAGTTCCTGGAAACAATGCTGATGATGTTGTATGGATTTCTTCTGATGTTGAAATTACTTTAGCTTCTGATGTTACAATTCTTACTCTTTATATTCAGAATTCAGTAACTCTTGATTTAGGTACTAATACACTTAATCTCTTAAATCCTGTTTATGATTTTGCAACTAAAGATGAAGATTGGTTTAAGGGTGCTTTGCATGTCGGTCGTGATGGAGTTTCTGGTAAACTTACCGTAAAAGGTTCTTCTGGTAGTCTTCAGATGGATATTCTTGATGAAGAAGAAGCTGCTCAGAACAGACTGATTATCGAAGAAGGAAATACTGTTACAGTTCGCGGTCATATGTGGGGTGATGCGAACACAAATACAAAAGCTCTCTCACTGGAAGGTTCTGGTAATTTTGTTGCACCTTCAAATCTTGTATTTGGTTCCGGCGGATATTCCGGCATTTTCCTTGATTCTTCTCTTAATGTAACTGATACAAATAATATTTTCACTTTTACATGGAGCCCAACCGCAGGTTCTTCTGATTGGACTGATAATGCAAACTGGCAGAATTCGCGCGCTCCTTCATGGAATGTTTCTGTTTCAATTCCTGAATCGACAAATGCTCCTGAATTCACTGGTGCGGCAGATTATTCTTCTCAGTTCAAAGATATTTCAGTTGGAACTGGCGGACAGTTTACAGTTTCTTCTGCTATTACTGCTGATTCAGTTTCTTCAGATGGAGAATTAGTTCTTAGAGTTCCTTCTGCAATTAGTTCCCTTTCTGTTTCTGGAAAACTTACATTAAACACATCAGAAGGTGACTGGACTTTCAAAAATACAAATGGTTTTGATCTGACAATTGGTAATTTAAAACTTCAGGGTGGAAAAGTTATAACTCTTGATGGTTCTGAAAATAAAATTACTGTTGAAAATGGACTTGAAGTTGACGGAAGTACTAAGCTTGTCGTAATTGGAGATGTGGATCTTCCTGGAAAAACAGGGTTTGGTGGAATTACTGTTGGTGATGGAACAACTGCTTCAAGTTTGAATTTTACAGGAACAGCTGATGTTTCTACTGTTTCTGTGGATATTAAAGCAAATGGAAAATTATCTGCAAATTCCGGCACAATGACAGTTTCCGGGGCATGGAATAATGAAGCCGGAAATACTGGATTTGCAGCAGGAACAGGAACTGTTGCCTTTACTTCCGCAACTACAGAAATCAATGGAACCAATACATTTAATAATCTTAATCTTTCTGCTGCAACCACAAGTGCTGTTGTAAAAGGTCCGCTTACTGTAAACGGAACTTTGACTGCAACTTCAGGAAAGACAATATTTAAAGATTCTGTTGATTTAAGTAATGTTACAGGCTTTGTTCATAATGATGGTGAGATTTTCTTTATCAGTTCTGCTAGTAAGAAATCAGTTGTCAAAGCAGGATTGGATTTCTATAAAGTTTCTGTTTGTGGAAATGTTGAACTGGAATTAAAAGGTGCAACTACTGCCGAATATTTTTCTTTGGACTGGCCGGAAAATAATTCTGATTACTATCAAACCTCTGATTTTACTTCATCAGTAACAGGCGATTCTGGATCATTAACAATTAGCGGCTGGACTAATGGAGATGGAGTAAACCTGGGAGTTCTTTTATCTCGAAGTTCTGCCGGAACAGGAAATGAAGATGTAAAAGGTACTTTAAATTTTAATGTACCAGTAACTGTAACTGGCGGTCTTGTGGAAACTCATAGTGGAACAAAATTACAGATTTCAAAATCGCTTTCTGGTATAAATTATCGTCATAGTGCAAGTTCTGGTAATCCTAATTCAAAAATTGATGTTGCAGGAACCTTTACTCTTACGGGAGAGCTTAATCTTAATAATTGGGTTGGTACTCCAGAAATTACTGTAGAAGAAGGAGCCGTTCTTAATGTAGCAAGAATCTACAAGTCTAGTGATGCTGTAGCTTTTAGTAATACTGACTCAACCTACTCAATTATCAATAACGGTACAATTAATATTTCAAGAGAATTTACTCTTCCTGCAAATTATAAATACACAGGAGATGGTACAGTTCACTTAAATGCAGCTTCAAATGCTGTTGTATTAAATAATGGTAATAGCGATGAACTGGCTCTCAAGACTCTGAAGATTACAGGTGGTAATTTAGTTACCTTAAATGCAACCGCTGCTGTTTCTGCAGAAAATCTTACACTTACCGCAGAACCATCACTCACCGTAACAGGTACAGTTAAGCTTCCTGCTACTACAGGTTTTGGTGATTTGTCTGCTGGTAATGGAGAAACTGCCGGTGATATAATATTTACTGGCAGTGAAGATGCTTCGGTTGGTTCCGTAACTTTTGCCAATGCTGCAAGCTCTTTTACCGGAACATCTGGAAATCTTTTTGTAAATGGTGACTGGATTAATACAAAAGGTGGAACCTATACTGCAAATAATGGAACAGTAAATTTTACAGGCGATACAACCGTTAGTGGTTCAACTGATTTTTATGATGTAATTTTTGATGGAACTGCAGCAATTCCTGGTTCAAACAGCTTCCACGATGTAACTTTTACTGGAGCAACAGACCTGGATGGAAATAACACTTTTAATGATGTAACTTTCACTGGAACAGCAAATCTTGCTGGAGATAATACTTTCAATGATGCAACTTTCAGCGAAACTGCAACTCTCGGTGGTGTAAATACTTTTGCAAGTTTAACTGCCACAGGCCTTGGTGGAAAAACTCTTACAGTAAATGATAAACAGACAGTTTCAGGAGATTTATTACTTTCCGGTACTTCAGCTTCCAGCAGATTTACAATTGCTGGTAATGGATCTTTTGCACTTTCGTCTGACCAGACTTCAGGACAATATCTTATTCTTGCAGAAAATGCTCCTGTAATTACTGATGGAACAACAGCCGGAAATCATTCATATTTTGCTTCAAACTCTATTCTTGCTGATGGAGCTTCATTGCCAGCTGGTTGGGTACTTTCCGATGGAACTGTATGGTATTGGACAGGTGCTGAATCTACTGAATGGGCAAATGCCAATAACTGGTTGCCAAAATCTGTTCCTGCCAGTGCTGCTACTACAACAATTTATATTGAATCTAATGCTGAAAACAGATATCCAGTGCTGGATACAACTGTAACAGTTAAAAATATCCAAATGTCCGATGGAACCGGTTTAACAGTTTCTTCTGAAAAAACTCTTACATCAACTGCAGCTTCTGTCCTAGCGGGAACTGTAATTGGTAAAATTGTTTCAACAAATGGTTTTACAACTGCGGGAGATCTTGTTCTTTCTGGAGCAGTTTTAACAGGTGATGTTACTTCAGGAAATATTATAATAAGTGATTCTTCTTCAATTGGAGTTCTTACAGCAACTGGCACTGTGGAAGTTGCTGAATCAACTGTTGGAAATCTTACTGCCAGTGGAAGCGTTACTGTAACTGATTCTACAGTTGGCGGATTTATTTTATCAGATGATGCTGTTACTCTTTCTACTACAACAGTTACAAGTTCAGTATCTTCTGATGCTTCAATCACTATTACGAATAATTCAATTATTTCTGGAGCTGTTACTTCTGATGATGAAATTTTAATTTCTGACAGTTCTTCTGTTACGGGAAATGTTACTGCAAATTCTGTTTCTATTTCTGAAGGTTCTTCTGTTACAGGAAATATTGATGCGGCTAATGAGGTGTCAGTAAGTGCTTCTACTGTAACTGGTGATATTTCTGATACAGCTGAACTTAAAATTACAACTTCTACAATCAACGGTGATATTTCAACTGCCGGAGCTATTACACTTAGCGGTACAGTAAGCCATAACGGTAATCTTACAAATACAACAGGTTCAGTTTCTGTAACAGGTGATTATACTCTGACCGGGGACATATCTTCTGAAAATGCAGTTCTAATTTCCGGAAGTTTCCATCATTCAGGTACTTCTGATGACTGGACTGCAGATTCAACAGTTGATGCAATCTTGAAGTTTACAGGTACAAATTCTCAAATTTTTGAAGCTAACAGTTCATGCAAATACAAAGTTTTGATTGAAAAAACATCTGGAGCAATTACATATTCAAAAGCTGTTGTTTTCAATTCTTACGATGCAGGTACTTCAAAGTTTAATACTATTTTCGGTACGGATTGTGGAAGTTTTGGCGGTGTAGATTCAATCATTTTACCGGAAAATGTTACAAATAATTCGACAGAACTTACTTTTGATTGTGATATTTTAGTTTCTGGTAATTTTACAGATTCTGGAAAAATTGCAAACAATGATACAAACGGAACAATCATCCTCGATGGATCTTCTGATCAGACTTTTACTTCTAGTGCAGCTTCTTCATATTACGGAATTAAAGTAAACAGTAGTGCTGAAGTTACTTTCGAAACTGAAGTAAATACCGGCAGTTTAATTCTTGCTTCCGGAACTGCTGCTTTTGAAGATAATGTTACTGTAAGCTCAGTTACTTTCCAGACATCTTCTGCAATTCTTGTTGCAGGGGACAGTTCTTTAATCACTGTAAGTGGAAACTGGGATAACACTGAGGGCGGAACCTTTACCGCAAATGAATCTACTGTACAGTTTACGGGTGACACAACTGTTAGTGGTTCAACTGATTTTTATGATGTAATTTTTGACGGAACTGCAGCAATTCCTGCTACAAACAACTTCCATGATGTAACATTCACTGGAACAGCAGATCTTGATGGAGATAACATTTTCAATGATGTTTCTTTTGCTGCCGATGCCGATTTAAGTGGAGATAATACTTTCAATAATGCAACTTTCAGCGAAACTGCAACTCTCGGTGGTGCAAATAATTTTGCAAGTTTAACTGCCACTGGTCTTGGTGGAAAAACTCTTACTGTAAACGGAAAACAGACAATATCTGGAGCTTTATCTCTTTCTGGTACCTCTGCAGAAAGTTTGCTTACTGTAAATGGAACTGGTTCGTTTGCTATCACTTCAAATCAGGATTCTGGTAATTATCTGTCTGTAGCCGCTGATGGACCTGTTATTACAAATGTATCAGGAACAACAGCAGCAAATACTTACTTTGCGAATAACAGTAAATCAAGTAACGGTTCTGATTTATCAGCTCGCGGTTGGTTGATTTCTGACGGAAATATGTGGATCTGGCAGGGAACAACTTCAAATGCCTGGGCAACTGCTGCGAACTGGCTGCCAAAATCGGTTCCTGCTTCTAATACTACAATTGTAATTAAGATTCCGGTTGTTGCCGCTCCTGCAAAATATCCTGTTTTATCAGAAAATGCTTCTGTGGGAACTTTGATTATGGAAAGTGGAACAGCTCTTACAGTTGCTGATGAAAAATCACTTACCGTTATAGAATCACTTACTTTGCCAAATGTTTCTCTTTCCGGAAAAATCACTGATGCGGCTGGAATCACAGTAAATGGAAATATTACTCAGACAGGAGCCGTTACTCTTAATGGTGCTGTTGAATTTAATACTTCAGATATTTCCGGTGACTATGAATTTACAGTTACTGGTGATGCTGTAAATAATGGTGAATTAACTGCAGAAAACACATTTACCGTAACAGGAAGTTTTACTGCTGGAACAGATTCAAAATTCTCTGGAACTGAACTTAAAATCTCTGGAAATATTGATGATTCTAATAGTGATACAACGGATGGATTTGCCGGAACAATTCATTTTACAGGAAATTCTGCCCAGGATTTTATTCCAAAAACTGGCCGTGCTTACAGTCTGATTGTTGATTGTGATGATACAGTAACTGTTTCAAGTTCAGTAAATTGCTCTTCTCTCGAAATTCTTAAGGGAACAATTAAATTTACTGATGATGTTTCCATTGCAGAGTATACAGATACAGAAACTTCAACCGGTTCTATTATTTTTGAAAAATCAGTTACTTTTGAAGAAGATTCTGTAACAGTAAATACAAGTGGAAATATTTCGGTTGGTGAAAATCTTACAGCTGCTGGTTCAGTGAATTTAAATAATATTGAAATTGCCTGTGCTGAAGATTCTACAGTATCAATTTCTGGAAATTCGGTTACAATCAGGGGAACAATCTTACCAACTCTTAATGGTAAACAGAATCTTTCAATTACAGCTGCTACAGGAAGTGTTACAGTTGGAAGTGCCGCTGCTGTTACAATCGGTTCTGCTGAAAAACAGTTTAAGAATATTTCAATTCTGGCAACTGCCCAGGATATTAGTTTTGATGATAAAGTAACTCTCAATTCAACAGGAACAACTTCTGTAACAGGAAAGAGTATTTCGCTGACAGATTTTGCTGTTACAAACAGTCTTGAAGTTACAACAACCGGTAAACTTACAATTGACGGACTTTCGGCTGGCACCTTTACCGTAAATGGCACACCATCTGCTGCTCAATTCTCAAAAACAATTACTGTTACTGCGGCAGGACTTTCAATTAATTATCCTGTAACTGTAACTGGTGATACTACAGAAAGTGCCGCAAGTTTTAATGTTGCCGGTGATTTTGAACTTACCGAAGATGGTTCAATTATTCCAGATACAACAGACTCTTATGAACTTCAGTTTACTGCTACCGGTAACATTATTCTGAATAAAGCTCCTGGCAGTGCAACAAAGAAATTCAAAAAAGTTGTTTTCAATAATTCAACTGATTTTGCCGCAGAAAATCTTACAGTTTATGCTTTGACAACAGAATTTGCCGGCGATTCCACTGTTGTTTCTGGAAATGCCTTTGCAGTTTCAGATGATTTAATCACTTCTGGATCGGAAGTTAATTACCAAAAAGCAGTTACAGTCGGAAATACTCTTACAATAGAAGCTGATTCTAATTTTGACGAAATTGTTACTGTTGGTGGAGATCTGATAATTACCGCAGATGCCGATTTTACTAAAGCTGTTTCAGTTGGTAAAGATTTGACAGTTAGTGGTGATGATGGAGATGCAACCTTTACTACCGGTGTTACTGTTACAGGAAATTTCTCTGATTCAGGTAAAGCCTTTGCCGGTACAATCACAATGAATGGTGCTGAAGATAAAGAATTTACGGCAGTAACTGATCGTAGTTATGCTGTAAATCTTCAGAAAACAGACAGTTCAGTTTTGACATTTACAAATAATGTAACACTTGCTTCTATCACAACTGATGAATCATCATATGAAAGTTCTCTTAATTTTGCTGAAGGTGGAAATTTAGCTGGTGCAACTACCTTCAATTGTGATGTTGCACTTACAGGAACTTTAATTGCTTCAGGTGGCATTATTTTTGCTGATGGTGCTGATTTGACTGCCGGCGAAAATGCTGTAATCGATGGTGCTGTAACATTTAATTCTGTAATTGTAAGTGGTAAAGCTTTAGAAACCGGTGCAATCACAATTCCAGAAGCAAAAACTACAACTTTTGAAAATATAATCACAACTTCTTCTATTAATAACAATGGAAAACTGATTTTGAAAAATACAGTCAGTTCAACTGGCTTTATAAATAATGGCGAACTTTCTGTTGAAGGCTCTGACTCTGTCCCTTCTGTAATCAGTGGCAGTGGAACTTTCACAAATGCTTCAACAGGTTCTATTACTGGTACAGCAGCAGAACTTCATATTCAAACAAACTTTACCGATCTTGGTTCCGTTGGTTCTGATGTTGTCTTGATTTTTGATGGTTCAGTTGCACAGACTTTCACACCAACCGTAAACAAATATGCATCAATTGAAGTAAATAAAGCAGATGAAAATCTCTTTACTGTTGATGGCTCTTTGGCTGCGGTAAATCTTGCTTTGACAGATGGTTCTGTTCAGTTTAATGGTGATGTAACTGTTGATAATGCAGTTAATTTTGAAACAACTGATGAAATCCTTGTAAGTGGCGGAAATTCTTCTGTTCCAAAAACAATCACAGCCCCTTCAATTAAAACCGCCGGCTCGATCCGTTCAACTGATGATGCCGATGAAGAAAATGTTGCTGGAAGAGCTTCATTCCTGAAGTTGAATTCTACCAGTGGAAATATTGAAATTGGCGGAAGTATTGGTAGTGAAGATAATTATTACAACACAGTAATTCTTTCTGCGGCTGGTAATGATATTACAGTTTCTGGTTCAGTTTATACTTCAAATATTTCTGTAAACTGTAAAAATGTAACTTTTGAAAATCTTATCTATGTTGGTGGTGTTGATATTACTGCTACAGATGTAGTTTCTATCAATGGACTTAAAGCTCAGAGTCTTACAATTTCTCCATCGGCTCAGCATATCCGTATGGGCGGAATTATTAATCTTACAGATGCCTCAAAAGACTTTATCATCAACTTCCCTCTGGAAATTATTGACAGTACAATTCCTGATTCTGATTTTGATGCTTATTTAAATATTGCAGGAAATATCTATGTTCGTAACAGTACAACTCCTGCAAAAACTGGAAGTATTAATGCTTACGGAGAAGGTAACCGCAGTATTCAGTTAAAGGCTGGAACAGGAAAAGTTATTCAAATTGAAAATGGTGAATCAACCTCCGCAGGTATTGGAAACATTGTCGGTTTTGATGTTGTTCAGATAGATTCTTCTCTTACTCTTAATGAAGCAACTAACTTTATTACAGAAACTTTACGTTTTGCTGGAAGTGGAGTGACTGTTGGTGCAGGGGATCTAATTCTTACTGGCAGTCTTGAAAACACTGGAAGTGTAACTTATTCGGGAGATGTTTTTGTAACCGGTAATATAACAAACTCTGGAACTGTTACTGCTGAAGGTGATATTTCTCTTACTGGTGATTTAACTGATACAGGAACATGGAATCAGACTGCTGACAAAGCTATTATTTTCAACGGAAGTGAAGCACAGAATTTCAATGTAAAGGATTCTACTGAATATGCTGATGTTGAAATCAATAAAATTTCTGGAAACTTTACAGTATCTGCGGCAGATGATTTGTTCAAAGCTTCTAATTTTACAATTACAAAAGCTTCTGCTGTTACCTTTGAGTCTGATGTTGAACTTGGTGCTATTACAAGTGCAGCTTCTGGAACTATAAATTTCCTTGGTAATACAACAATCAAATCTGATACAACTTTGGCAACCAGCGGAAAAGTAACTTTTGCATCAGACAAAACTCATCTCTTTAATGATGATACAAACAATACATCCCTTACACATACTGCAGGTGAAACCGAAATCGATGGTGAATTGACAGCGGCTGATATTTCTTTAGCTTCTGTTACACTTAATGCTGATATTATTGCTTCCGGATCTTTATTGATTACAGATGATATTTCAGTTCAGAAAGCAGTTGAACTTACTGCTGGTTCAATTAATCTGGGATCTTCTGAAACTGATACAATAACTATTTCCGGTACTCCACAGCTTACACTTTCATCTGCCGTTACAAATAATTCAACTTTGACCCTTTCTGGTGCAACAGATATTGTTGTAACTGGAGATTTTATTAATGCGGAAGGTGCTTCAATTTCTGGCACTTCAGATTCTGCTGTATTTACTTTCAAATCAGATGTAACTGATAATGGCTCATGGACTTCAAAGGCTGCAGTTACTCTTGATGGAAATTCAACAACAGGAAGACTGGAACAGAACTTTACTCCATCAAATTCATCAACTTATAACTCAATTACAGTTAATAAAACTGAAGAAAATGCATCGGTAATCTTTGCTGGTGATTCAAATACATTAAATTGTTCAACAATCACTATTAAACAGGATTCTGCTACAATCTTTGAAGGTCCTGTAAATATTATTTCTTATATAGAAGAAAATGATCATACTGGAACTGTTACCTTTGAAAAAGGCGGTTCAATTGCTGGTGCTGTAGAATTTAAAACTTCAGGTCTTGTAACAATTGGTGGTTCTGGTGATTCTTTTGAATTAAAATCTGGTTCAACATATCAGTCACTTACTCATACTGCTGGTGAAACTGTTATTACAGCAAAAGTTGCTTGTGGTGCAGGAAGTTTTGATAATCTTAGTTTGACTGATTCTACTGCCGAATTAATTTGCGCAGAAAATAAATCACTTTCGGTTTCTGGTGATTTGAATAATGCAGGAAGTATTTCAGTTACAGGAACTGGAACACTTTTGGTAACAGGGGAAATTGTAAACGGTGGTACTGTCACCCTCGGTTCTGGTAATGCAACTTTCTCTGGAAATTATACTGCAGCCTCTGGTTCTTCACTTATTGCCTCTTCAGGAATTACAATTTTTGAAGGCAATGTTGATTTAACTGATTCAACATTTACTGCAAATGGAGGAACCGTTCAGATAAATCCTTCATCAGAGCCTGCTGTAATTTTTGGCAATGTTACTTTCAATGATGTTTTGATTTCAGGTTCTGCAAATATTACAGGTTCAAATACTTATAACAATTTAACTGTAACTACTGTGGATGGTGAAGGTCTTGGTGGAAAATCTATTCTCTTTACTGCAGGAACAACACAGACAGTAAATGGAATCCTTACAATGAAGGGTTCTTCTGAAGATAATCTTCTTACTGTAAAAGCTTCAACTGATTCATACTGGAACCTGATATGTACTTCAAATACAGGTCATGCTGTTGAATATATTGATCTTAAATACTCTGATAACAAAACTGCAGCAGGTGCTCTTACAGCAGAAAACAGTACTGATAGCGGCTTTAATAAAAACTGGTTCTTCCCAGGACAGGCATATATTTGGGCTGGAAGTACAACTGATCACAAAAATGACTGGTTTACCGCGGCAAACTGGATTCCTGTTTCTATTCCTGGAATTGGTGCTAAAGTTACAGTTCCAGCAGGAAAAACAGATTATCC
>JAKSTK010000035.1 GCA_024402615.1 Treponema sp. | reverse complement strand
TTCCAGTTTATCTTGGTGTTGTTCTTGTAATTGCAATTTTTACCATTATTCTTCCTTCTCCGGTAAATGCAATTGTAATGGCAATTCTTCTTGTTCCTGGAGTTCTTCTTGTTTACATGCCAATTTTGAATAAGATTGTTACTTATTCTATGATGTATTACCTCTGTGCAGAATTCAAAAATATTTCTGTAAAAAAGGCAATGAAAATCAGTCAGCGTCTTTGTAAAGGACACTGGTGGGACATTGTAGGAATGTGGTTCAGTTTCTTCGGATGGTTTATTCTTAATTCATTTACAAACAACATTCTTTCTCTCTGGCTTACACCTTATTATACAATGACTAAAATCAATATGTATCATGCTTTGCTTAAAGACTGTCTGGAAAAAGGAATTGTAACTCCTGAAGAATTAGGACAGACAACTTTTGAAACCGAAGAAAAAACCGAAGAAGATAAAATTGAAGCAGATATAAATACACCTGCTGAAGATTCAGAAAAATCTGATGACACAGATGAAACTCTCAAAGAATTCTTTGACGAAAAAACAGAAACAAATCAGGAGGAAAAAACTAATGACTAAAGCTTTTAAATCTGGTCTTGCAGTTTTCATCAGCATTTTTGTTATTTTAATAGTAATTGCTGCTGTACAGTTTATTCCAAAAAGTGACGGTGGCAGCGCTTCAGCCGCTGTTTCAAGTTCAACAAACCGTTCAACTGCAAATAAAGTAAATACAAAGGAATACATTGCAGCTCTTTACGTAGAAGGTACAATTGCAGTTTCAAACAATACATATAATCAGCACTGGCTGCTTTCTACAATCGATACTCTTAAAAATGATTCAAGAAATCTTGGCATTGCCCTTTTTGTAAACTCTCCTGGTGGAGCTGTTTATCAGGCAGACGAAGTTTATCTTGCTTTACAGGATTATAAAACAGCAGGAAAAAAGATCTGGGTTTACCAGGGACCAATGGCAGCTTCCGGCGGCTATTATATTTCCTGTGCCGGTAATCAGATCTATGCCAACCGCAATACTTTAACTGGTTCAATTGGTGTTATTTCCGGACAGTTTGTTGATGTTACAGAATTCCTTGAAAATCTTGGCATTTATACAGAAACAATTCATTCGGGCAGTAATAAACTTCTGGGAAGCTCTACAGAACCTTTAACAGACGAACAGCGTGACATTATGCAGTCAATTTCTGATGAATGTTACCAGCAGTTTGTTTCTATCGTTGCTAACCAGCGTCATATGTCTTACGACAAAGCAGAAGCTCTTGCAGATGGCCGTATTTATACTGCATCACAGGCTCTTGATAATGGACTTATTGATGGAATTGACAGCTGGAGCAACATGCTGGATACAATGATGCTTAGAGAATTTGACCGTGAATTAAAGGTTATAAATTATAAGTATGAACCACAGCTCGGATTTATGAACCGCATGCTCAGTACTTTATCAAAATTACAGAAACAGGAAGCAGCAGCAAAACTTGGACTTCCAGTATCTGTACTTGAACAAATTAATGATGAAAACTTTAATTCTTATCCGGCATATCTTTATCGTTAATTAATTAAATGCCAGTTTGTAAAGGGATGCTTTTTTTCCGTTTACAAGGGTATTAAGACTCTGGAGAATTTCAATATGATTTTCTCCAGCAGTTTTTTCCAGTTCTTCTTTACGGGCAGAAAGAATAACCATTCTGCCCTCTTCTTTTAAAATCCGTCTGAAAGAATCAAACATCTTTTTATAAAATTCACTGATATCACCAACGTCTTCGAAAAAGCCCCATGGAGGATCTGTAATAACTAAATCAACCGATTTATCTGCAATCTTTTTTAATTCAAAAGCATTATCACAGCTTACACAAATTCTTTCATTGTCTTTAAGCTGTTTTTTCTGAGAAACCATGTTTATTTTTTCCTGATCAATATCACTTACAAAAAGTTTCTCAAATCGGAACTTTTTTGAAAGCTGTACAGGAACTGAACCATAACCGCAGAAAGGTTCACAAACCGTATATTCCTTTTTAATATCAGCAAAGGCACACATCAAATAAGCAAATTCTGGGCGAAGTTCCCCTTTATTCAAATTTTTTTCTGTAAATTCCCGTTTAGAAATCAACTGACCGGCAAATCCAGTACCTTCAGAACGAAGAATAAACCACAACTCTGTTTCAGGATTAACACGGTCAATTTTTAATTTTGAATTTGCTGCAATATAATCTTCTGCTTTTTTTATGAGTCCTTTATCAACTTTAGTAAACTGATTTTTATCATTAAACCGTACACGGCAGGAACCTTTACTAATCAAAAAATATTTTTTCTGACTTACTGTTTGATTGACTAATGCCTGAAAATTATTATATTTACCAGAGTTCAGCAGAAAAAAAGTATTATTAAAATAAATTACTTTTTCTATATCCCGGGAGTCACCATTATAAGAATAGTGAATCAAACCATCGTAAATATTTTTTATTTTTACGGTTGGTAAAAGTACGGGAAGATTCTGTTCAACAACAGAAGAAAATCCTGTAATAAAAGTGGAAATAAAATCAGCCATAGTTATTTATTTATAATTCAATACAAAATTTTATACAATGATTTTAATGATTTTTACTATATTATATGTTTGTAATGTCTAAACTTAAAGGAATACTATAGACATTAAATATGAAAAAAAATATAATAATAGAACACGCTATATGTTTAATGTGTTTTGCAGACACTAGGAGGATAGTTGGCAAACCAGATGATTAATAACAACAATAAGGGACAGCGAGTTAATGAACAGATTCGCGTAAGAGAAGTTCGTCTTATTGATGATGAGGGAAACCAGAAAGGTATTGTACCTACTTTGGAAGCTCTTAAATTAGCAAAAGAAAAGGAACTGGACCTTGTTGAGGTTTCACCTAATGCTAACCCACCAGTTTGTAAAATTCTGGACTACGGTAAATACAGATTCGAACAGGAAAAGAAGCTCCGAGATTCCAAGAAGAATCAGAAAGTACTGAAGATGAAAGAAATCCGTATGCAGCCAAAAATTGGCTCTGGAGATCTGGACACTAAGGCCAAACATATACAGGAATTCTTAGACGAAGGTGATAAAGTAAAAGTAACAATCCGTTTCCGCGGACGTGAACTTGCTCACACCGAGCTCGGCTATGACGTTCTGAATGAGGTGTTAAAGCGACTTACCTCGGCGTACAACATTGATAAGCCTGCCGCAATGGATGGCAGAAACATGTCAATGACAATCTCAGCAAAAGCCGCAAAATAAGAGGTCAAAAAATGCCTAAAATGAAAACAAAGAAGTCAGCAGCTAAGAGATACTCTCTTACTGGATCTGGCAAAGTAAAGCACAAGAAGCAGAACCTTCGTCATATTTTGACAAAACGTTCTCCAAAAAGAAAGAGAAATCTTCGCGCTACTGGTTATGTAGCAGAAGCAGATGCAAAGAAAATCAGAAAGCAGATGCTTCCATACGGTTAATAGGAGTAAGAAATGTCAAGAGCAATAGACGGAACAAAAAGAAAGAATCGCCGTGTAAAGATTTTGAAACTTGCTAAAGGTTTCCGTGGCGACAGAAAATCAAACTACAAACCAGCTAAAGACGCTGTAACAAAAGCTTTAAATCACGCATACGTTGATCGTCATGACAAAAAAAGCGAATTCCGCAAGTTGTGGATTGCACGTATTAACGCAGCAGTTCGTGAAGAAGGTCTTACATACTCACAGTTCATCAACGGAGTTAACAAAGCAGGTATTAAATTGAACCGCAAGGCTCTCTCTAATATGGCTATTGAAGACCCTGCTGCTTTCAAAGCAGTTGTAGAAGCTGCTAAAAAAGCTTTAGCAAAATAAATAATTTTTTAAGGGCTGGAGGGGTATATGATTTCAATTGATCAGGTTTTACTGTTAGAACAGAAGGTAGAAAGTGCTGTTGCAAAGATTCAACAGCTGCAGGCTGAAAACGATGCTCTCCGCGTAAAGTGTGCAGAGCTCACAAATGCGCTTTCGTCTAAATCGGAGCAACTTAATACTTACGAAACAGATCAGAACAAAATTGAAGACGGTATCCGTAAGGCCCTTGAAAGATTAAACACTATTGAGAATTCAGTACTTCGTGCAGCAGCACTTGGTGGTGAAACTTCTCAGGTAAACACAGGAGCAGCAGTTGCTAAACCAGTTGCCGCTCCAAAACCAGCCACACCAGTAGAAACATCCGTTCCTACTCCAAATCAGACAAACCAGTTAAATTCAACAGTTGCAAATAAAGTAATTGAAGCAAACTTTGGTACAATGCCATTAGTAAACGCTGCAGTTAATGCTTCTAAACCTGCACAAGTTCCATTTACAGAAGAAATTCCTGACACAACAGAATTTGAAGCAGAAGCCGAAGAAGATGTATTTGACCCTACTTTGAGCAACGAAGAACTTGGTAATTCTTATGAAGAAACTTCTGATGCTTTTTCTCTGGAAGCAGAATCTCCAATTGATTCAATTTTCAGTCAGGCAGAAGCAGATGCTTTCGACTCATCTTCTGATGATTTTATGGAAAATGATGTTCCTGAAAACTCAGAATTTGATGAAAACGAAGAAGTTTCAGCTGATTTCCCAGAAAACAATTCTTCAGATTTAGGATTTGATATTTTCTAATCCAAGTAACAGAGAATACTATGGGAAAACTTAACATTAATCTTTTAAATACTTCTTTTACAATTCAAGCTAACGAGGATGATGAATATCTTCAGAAATTGCTGGGTTATTACTCTAGAATTGTAGCAGATGTAAGCAATATTGATTCAATTAAAAATCCTTTACAGACTTCAATACTTGCAGGCATTATGCTTTGTGATGAACTTTACAAAGAAAAAACAAACCTTATTGCATTAAAAAAAGGTAAAAATATTCCTGTAAATGAAACCGAAGATTATGAAGAATTAGAAAGAAGAACTATTGCAATGATTAATAAAATCAATAAGGTTCTGTAACTGTTTATGAACAAACCTCAGATATGGATTGATGCAGATTCCTGCCCTTCTATGGTCCGTAACTTTGTAGTTAAATATTCCGCAAAATTACAACTTAAGGTTTATTTTGTTGCAAACAAGCAGATTAACTGCGCCGAAAAATTCCCCTATGAAATGATTATCTGTTCTACAGAAAAAGATGCCGCGGACAATTATATTCTTGAACACTGTGATACGGAAGATTTAGTAATTACCCGTGATATTGTTTTTGCAGATAAACTTGTAGATAAAGGAATTACTGCAATTAATGATCGTGGAACAACCTTTACAAAAGAAAATATAAAGCCAAAACTGGCAGAAAGAAATTTTGATTTTCAGCTGGCACAAATTGGACTTGTACAGCATTATAACGAAGGTTACGACAAAAAAAAATTTGCACTGTTTGCCAATTGTTTTGACAAGACAGTGCATCATCTGTTGAAATAATTATTTCTGAATAACAGCCACAAATTATTTTTCGTCTGGATAAGCAGCATTAATCTGAATAAGACGATCTGTTCTCTGCAAGAAAGCATCAACAACTTCAGGATCAAACTGTGTACCGGCACAATTTTTAATTTCCTCAATTGCCTTATCTGTAGGCCAAGGATTTTTATAACTTCTTGGATTAATCAAAGCATCAAAAACATCGGCAACAGCGCAAATTCTTGCACTTAAAGGAATATCTTCGGCGGCTATTGGAATACCTTCTGGGAAAATTCCTTTTGCCAGATTAAAACCATTCATATCAACAATTCCTGGATAGCCTTTTCCATCCCAGCGTTCATGATGATGAAGAGCAATTTCCACACTCATTTCATCAAGATATGAAAGTGCTTCATTTTTTGCATTTTCAATAAAAACCCAGGCACCCATAATTGTATGTCCCTGAATAATTCTTCTTTCTTCAGGTGTAAGTAAGCCAGGCTTTTTCAATACTAAATCTGAAATACCAACCTTACCGATATCATGGAATTTTGCCGCAATTGCAATTGTATCTGAGAAGAGATGTTTTTCATCATCTGGAATTTTGTGATCAAAAGCCCAGCGGTCATAAATTTCTTTACAGAAAGCAGAAACTCTTTCTACATGTGGATAAGTTTCGCAAGGATCACGAAGCTCGGCCATTTTAAGAGTTCTACGGTTCATATCATTTGTAAGTTTAGTATTAATCAAAGAGTTTACTGTGCTGGCTGCAAAGAAAGAAATAATTCTCTGTGAATCTTCATTAAATTCAATAAGATTTCCCTCTTCATCTTTTGCATTAATAATCTGCAGAACACCCATTACTTTGCCGTTTGAATTCAGCAAAGGAACAGTAAACATAGATTTTGTATGATAATTTGTTGTAAAGTCTGTATCTGGATTAAACTTATATGGCATGCTTTCTGGAATAGCATAACAGTCTTTAATATTTAATGCCTTGCCGGTAAGAGCAACATAACCACATATGGAAGTTTCTGAAATTGGAAATGAGAAAAATGTATATGGAAGCTTTGCACCTGGTTCAAGTTTTTTCTGGCGAGTATCATTCTGACCATACTTAATCTGAATCATATTGCCTTTAACAACATAAATAGAGCCAGCATCAGCATTTACAAGCTTTCTGGTTTCAGTAAGAATACGTTCAAAAAGAACATCAATATCCTTAATTTTTCCAAGCTTTGAAGTAATTGTCAAAAGCTTCTGTGTTACTTTTTCATCTATTGCCATTAAGTGAAAACCCCTATGATAATTAGATATCAATGAAATTATTCATTATTTCAATAAAAAATCAAGTTAAATGAGATTTTATTTTATGAATTATTGAAAAATATATAGGTCCTGCACCTTTCTGTTTATCAGGTAAAATTGCATAGCCATATTTAGTTTTTTCAAAATCAGGCAGTGAAATATTTACAAACTTTTCAATTTCAGAAACATCAGGTTCTGGTTCAAGCAATTCAAAAGAACTTCCATCTTTATTAAATTTTTTGAAAAGTTTTTCTATCATTTCATCATTTTCCTGCGGACATAAAGCACAAGTAGAATAAACCATTATTCCATCTTCTTTTAAGAGTCTGTAAGCAGAAGATAATAAAGCCCACTGTTCCATAGTTACAGTTTTTATTCTTGAAAGTGACCACTGATTTAAATATTTTGGATCTGCAATTACATGGCGTTCTGAAGAACAGGGAGCATCCAGTAATATTTTATCAAAGCATTCAGACTGTCTTGTACACCAGGTGGATCCATCACTACAGGAAACTGTTATGCGGCTGTTTATTTCTTCCGGCAGACAGGTTTGTACCACCGTAGCAAGACGATGTTTTCTTTCTGGTGAACGCTCATTGGCAGAAAGTCTTGCATTTTCAGCCATTCTTGAAGCAAGAACCAATGTTTTTCCACCAGGGGCGGCACATAAATCAAGAATTGATTCCGGCTCGTCATATTCTTCAAATTCTTTTTTTAATGGAAGACAAAGAGCCGCAAGTACAGAAGCAGAATCCAGAAAATAAGATTTTTCCCCGCCAGGAATTTTATATTCAACGGAGGTATTTTCTTCAAAAAATGCTTTTTTTAACAGCTCCCATCGTTCACCATACAGTTCACTGTAAAACTTTTCAAAAGCAGGAGCACCTTTTAAATTTTCTTTTTGTTTCTGTTTCATTTTTTCTTTGAAGGATTTTTACTAAAATATTCATTCCAAAGAGAAATATTTTCATCTCTGGAATCCAAAAATTTTTCCATTCTAGGTTTGAGTGCAGGCTCTGGTTTTACAGGCTCAATAATAAAATCTCCTGTTTCTGTAATTTGATATTCCAGAATTCCACGATACAATTTATAATCAATCATTCTATCAAGAGACTCATTTAATTTTTCTTCAAATGCTTTATCTTCTTTTGCTTTAGAGATTAAAATTTCTACTGCCGAAGAAATGCGTTTTTCTGAAATCATTATGCAGTCAATACCTGCTTCTACCGCCATTACAACAGCTTTTTCCGGTGGAAATCCATTTTTTCCCAGAGCGGCCATATAAATATCATCAGAAAAAATAATACCTTTATAGCCAAACTGCTCTCTAAGAACTTCTGTTACCCAGTAATGAGAAAGACAAGCTGGAGTTTCACTATCATGAGCAGAAATTCTTGCATGAGACATTAAGATTCCACAAGGATTTTCTTTTATTAATTCTCTAAATGGAACAAGAGTTTCTTCCAGCTCTTTTTCTGACAAAGTAATTTCCGGCAACCCTGTGTGTGGATCTACATTTGAGTTACCAGGAAAATGTTTTAAAACTGCAGCTATTTTCTGTTCTTCATAACCATCAATACAGGCTTTTCCATAAGTCAAAACTGAAAGCTTGTCTCCAAAACTTCTGTCTTCAAGAAAATCTTTATTGTAATCAGAAAGTATTTCTACAACAGGAGCAAGATTCAGATCAAATCCTAAGGTCTTCATCTGTTTAGCCTGCAG
The DNA here is from genome assembly GCA_024402615.1 of Treponema sp. Lineage (GTDB taxonomy): Bacteria > Spirochaetota > Spirochaetia > Treponematales > Treponemataceae > Treponema_D. The sequence continues at coordinate 10,381 of JAKSTK010000035.1, read as the reverse complement.
TGCATACATTAATTTTGCGTCGGAAATCTCCATCGTATCGGCAACAGCTTTTTGTGACGGTAAATGACAGGAAATCTTCCTTAAACGACTTACTACCCCACCTTCCTGATCAACTGAAAGAAAAGGAGGAATCTTATTGTTATTAATAGAATAATTACGGATAGAATTATTAAAATTCATTATTCCAACATTTGTATCTGCCAGATTATAACTGAAGAAAATATAACCGCCTGGAATGTAATCTTTTTCTACAGGCTTAAAGTTTTCTTTTCCTTCCAGATTTACAATAAAAAGCTGTGAAACTTTGTCTTTAATTGTAAGCTTACTCAGAAATTCCTGTTTAGCTTTCAGTTTTTTCTGTTCAAGATTTTTTGCAAGCTCATAGGTTTTTGAAGCAGATATATGTAAAGAAATTTCTTTCTTTGTAGTTTCAGGCGATGGATCTTTTACCTTACAGGAATTAAACAAAAGAACTATAAAAATAACCAGCAAAGAATACTTTTTGCAATTCATAAAAATATTATAACTTAATTTACAGTTATTAAAAACATTAAAAATCATTTTATTTTTCATAATTGTACAAAATTAATTATATCAATATAATGATCATAATTATTAAAAAGTGTTTAATATCATCTAGGTTTGGAGTTTAAGTTGAAAGTCAACACTTTTTTTAATCAGATTGCAAAACAAAAAAATCTCATTCTTGTTTCATCGTTATTAATCTGTCATATTCTTCTGTCAGTTTTCTTTTTCTTAATACATTGTCCAATTGCAGCCATTTATAATATTTTCAGTTCTGTTTTTTATATTGTCTGTTTATTACTTGGTAAAAGGATTCCTGATTTTAGATTGCTTGCTATGTGCAGCTTAGAAATTCCAGTATATTCAATTTTAATTACTGCCTATTTAGGAAATCTTTCAGGAACCATTATCTTCCCTTTTGCAATGCTTTGCGGAAACTTTCTGTTTACTGTAAATTCAAAACATTCCCTTAAATCTTATTTGATAATTGCAATACCTTCGATTATTTCAATTTTTCTTATTGCAATCTGGCCGGCACCGCCAATTCTTCTTTCACTCAATAATTTTATTTTTATTAATTATATACACCGTATGTTTTCTGTTACGATTGGTGTTCTTTCTCTTCTTTATCTGTGTATGGTAAATCACCAGGAATTGTACCTTGCTAACCAGATGAATAAAAACTTCATTAATGAACTGGAATTTCTGTCTAACCATGACCCTCTGACAAAACTGTATAATCGCCGCAGCATGCTTAAACTTATTCAGGAAATGCCGGTTTATACTTTGATTATGTTTGATATTGATGATTTCAAGAAATTAAACGATACCTATGGTCATGAAGCAGGAGATTTAGTTTTGACAGAAATTTCTAAAAGAATTAAATCTGATCTTCCCGAAAATGCAGCATTTTCCCGCTGGGGTGGCGAAGAATTCCTTATTGCTATTCCTGAACAAACCGATACAGTTATTCTTTGTGCTTCAAAAATTTGTGAAACCATCAGCAAAACACCAGTTCTAATAGATGAAACTCCAGTAAAAGTAACAATTACCGGTGGTGTTTCTTTTTCTAATGTAAACACAGATTTCAAGAAAACCCTTTCTCTTGCAGACAAATTACTGTACGAAGGCAAAAACTCTGGTAAAAATAAAATGGTATTCCCCGAAACTTATTAAATTGATATAATTTTTAATATGAAAACAATTGCAATAATTACAGGTGCAAGCTCTGGTTTAGGAGAAGAATTCACCAGACAGATTTCTCAGAAATATGCTGAAAATTATGATGAAATTTGGATTATTGCCCGCCGTACAGAAAAACTTCAGAAGTTAGCAGAAGAAATCAACAGTACTAAAAATTTTAACATCATAAAACCTGTAACTTTAGATATTTGCGGGAAAGATGGTGTTCTTCAGTTCAAACAGTTACTTGAAGAAGAAAACAATAAACTTAAAGTATTTGAATCAAAACTCAATATTGGTCTTTTAATCAACAATGCAGGATTTGGAACTTATGGTCCATTTGCAGAAACTTCACCAATGAAAGAAATGGAAATGGTGGATCTTAACTGTACTTCTCTTACGGGAATGTGCGGTGTATCACTACCCTACATGACAAAAGGTTCTGTAATCATTAATACTGCAAGTCTTGCTGCATACCTTCCTTTAGGAAACTTTGCTGTTTATGGTGCTTCAAAAGCTTATGTTCTTAATTTTTCTATTGCACTGGCAGCAGAATTAAAAGATAAAGGAATTAAAGTTTGTGCGCTTTGTCCTGGTTCAGTCAGCACAGAATTTGCAAATGTTGCTTCTAATGGTGCACGCCCTGTAGTAAAAGGCGGAATTCCTGCGAAAAAAGTTATTGAACAGTGTTTACGCCGTGCTTTCAGGGGAAAGAAAACTTCTCTCTACCGATTAAAATGGCGCATTACAGCTTTCTTCAGCAGATTTATTGGCAGATATTTTGGAGCCCGCTTTACTTATAAAAATAATCCAAGACCACGAACTCCAGATGCAGATATGATAAAAGAAGAAATATCCGTTGATAATTTTAATTAAGATTATTTACGGATTATAAAAAATAAAATATATAATTATATAACAGGATATGAATATGGATAAAAACTTAAGTACAAGTGCTCTTTTTACAGATTTTTATGAACTTACAATGGCACAGGGCTATTGGAAAGAAAACATGAATCAGGAAGTTGTATTTGATATGTTCTTCCGAAAAAATCCTTTTAACGGAGGATTTTCTATTCTTGCCGGAAATGAAACTCTTATTGATGTTCTTACAGAATTCAGATTCAGCAAGGATGATATTGAATATTTAAGACAGCAGAATATTTTTGAAGAAGGCTTCCTGGAATATCTTAAGGATTTTAAGTTTACCGGTGATTTATACACTATGGATGAAGGAACTGTAATTTTCCCTCAGGAACCACTTGTTCGTATTCATGCAAATCTTATTGAAGCACAGATTATTGAAGGCCTTTTATTAAATCATATTAACTTTCAGAGTCTTATTGCTACTAAAACTGCAAGAATTTGGCTTGCTTCTAAAAAAGCACCAATTATGGAATTCGGTTTGCGCCGTGCACAGGGACCAGATGGAGCTATGAGTGCAACTCGTGCCGCTTATATCGGTGGTGCTGCAGGAACTTCTAATACTTTAGGTGGAAAAAAATATGGTATTCCTGTAATGGGAACCATGGCTCATTCATGGATTATGTCTCACCCTTCTGAACTGGAAGCCTTCCGTGCCTATGCAGAAATCTATCCTCAGAATTCCGTTTTCCTTATTGATACATACGATACACTCAAATCTGGAATTAAAAATGCCATTATTGCCGGTGGTGAACTGGTAAAGAAAGGCTATAACTTTGGTGTTCGTCTTGATTCTGGTGATATTTCTTACCTTGCAAGAGAAGTTCGTAAAGAATTGGATCGTGCCGGATATTCACAGGCAAAAATTTCAGTTTCGAATGAACTTACAGAAGAAATCATTACAACTCTAGTTTCAACAGGGGTTCCAATTGACAGCTGGGGAGTTGGTACACATATGGTAACAGGTGGTAACGAATCATCCTTTACTGGTGTTTATAAATTAGCAGCCCGTCATGATAAAGAAACTGACTCTATGAAACCAGCAATGAAATTCTCAGACAACCCTGCAAAAACAACTAACCCTGGAATCAAAAATGTTTATAGACTTTATGATTCTAACGGAATGGCTTGTGCTGATATTCTTGCTCTTGAAGGAGAAGTTCTGGAGGAAGGAAAAGAATACCGTTATCACCACACAATGGTAGACTACCGCCAGTTCACTTTCACTGCTGCAAAGATTGAACCTTTGCTGAAAAAACGTCTTGAAAAAGGTAAAAGAACATCACCAAAGCTTCCAGAAGCAGAACAGCTTAAATTGAGCCGCAAAAATATGAAGAGTCAGCTGGAAACTTTTGATGAATCATACAAGCGTATTTTGAATCCTCATATTTATAAGGTTTCAATTACCGAAGAACTTAAAGACCTTAAGCTTAAGTTCATTAATGAAAACATTAAATAACCAAACCTCGAAAGTACTCTGAACTTTTTAGTTTAAAACCTTTCAATAGGAGAGATTATATGAAAAAAGTAAAAAGATTTCTGATGCTTACATCTGCAGTTTTACTCTTACTTACTGCAGGATGTGCTTCAAAACAGGTAGATGAAAATGGTGATTCAGTACACCAAAAAGACAAAAAAGGAACACCGATTGAAGTAATTGATTCTTCGGAAAATACAGAAGAAGAACCTGAAGAAGTTATTGAAGAAATCAAAATTCTTACTGACGCAGATATTGATACTATTGAATGGCAGCCAATTCAGCATATTGATGATCTTACCGGCGTGTGGAATTCCTCTGCAGGAACTTATATCTATCCTTTTGAATTAAACGGCAAGGCCTACTTAAAATATCAGTGGATTCCAACCCGCGATGATGAATTATGGCAGAAAGAAGCAAAAGCTCAGCAGACAACAATCCGCCGTCTGTGGGTAAAGAAATATTCAGTTCTTTCCAGCATCTACGGTCTTTCACTTCCAGTTGCCGATTCTAACGAAACAGAATTTGGTATTCATGTAAAGGCTCAGTTTAAGGATGAATACACTGCAACAATTATCAGCCGTTATGAAATCCTTATCCCAGAAACTATTGTAGATAAAAATCTCCGTTTCTTTATGTTCTCTGAAGATAAGGAATATATGAGAGAAACTGGTATTTTCCGTTACTACAGTAATCAGTTCCAGAACAGAAAAGCAGAAGAAGTTCTTTATCACAAAGAAGAACTTCCTGCAACTTATGATGAAAAAATCTACTCTCTTGAAGAATTGGGACTTGTTCCAGAAACAGTTATTGAAACAACAGAGCCTGAACTTCCTGAAGTTGATATTTCAGAACTGAGTGCTTTTGAAATTGCTGCTATGGAATATAATTCCAACGGAATTTATCTTGATGATGTTACAGATGTTGTAGAAGAATTTAATTATTCAATGGATGATGAAATTGTTGCAGTAGATGATTTTTCAGAATTCACTGACATAAATGAACTGAACAAACCGGTTGAACCAAATCTTCAGGTAGTTGAACTTCCAGAAATAGATTATTCAAAGCTTCCAGAAAGAACAATTGCAACAAATCTTCCTGTAACAGCACCTGCTAAAACTTCACAGTATCCAAAAGAAGAAATTGGTCTTGTACTGTCAGGTGGCGGTGGAAAAGGCGCTTATGAAGTTGGTGTCTGGAAAGCCTTTGAAGAATACGGAATCAAACAGAAAATTACAGCCATTTCCGGTACCAGTGTTGGTGGATTAAACTCTGCCCTCTTTGCCCTTGTTGATATTCCAACTGTAGAAAGCATCTGGATTAACAAAGTTCCTGATAAACTTACACAGAATGATTCATTAATTTCGCAGGAAGGACTTACAGAAATTATTGATTCAATTCCGTTAACAAATCTTCAGGGAATGGCCATTCCAGAAGTAACAGTTACAGCAACACGAAACCGTTTCCTTTTACCAAAACTGCTTAAAAGTAAACCAACACAATATGCATCCCGCTTTATTTTGAATAATGAATTTGATGCTACACAGCTTAAAAATAAATTGCTGGCAACTTCTGCTTTCCCTGTAATCTGTTCACCAATTAAACTGGCCGATGGCTATGAATACTCTGATGGTGGAAATGAAGCAGTTGGTGGTGATAATACTCCAATTGATCCAGTTGCAAAACATGATGAAATCAAAAAGATTTTTATTGTATATCTTGCAGCACAGCCAAAACGTCTTATTAAGCCAATTGATTATGATAAGAAAGAATTAGTACAGATTATTCCTTCAATTGAACTTGGAGGAATTCTTGATGGCACAGCAAACTTTAATGCTGACAGAATTCAACTTTTAATTAAATACGGCTATGACGATGCAGTAAAGATTCTCCGTCAGAATGGTTACTTCCCTGTAACAGGTGAATACTGGTTTGATTAATCAAATTGTATAATTCTTACGGAAGATATTCGTTTTGAATATTTTTAAGAGAATAAAATAATTTTTCTTTTTTTGAAGAATCCCCGTCAGTTAATTGTTCTAATTTCTGACGGGCTTTTTTTCTGTCTGAATTTTCCTGATAATCACAGGTACATGTAAAGCCGGAATAACCACCTTCTACGGCATGTTCAATCAAGTGATCTTCCAGAATATAGCATAAAGGACGGATAATCGTAATTTCATAATTTTCGTATTTAAGCTTTGGAGTCATTGTAGAAAGTTCACCTTTATTAATCATGTTCATTAATAAAGTTTCCAGAATATCATCCATATGATGTCCCAAAGCAATTTTGTTATAGCCATGCTGCAAGGCATAATTTATAAGCTCTGTACGGCGTTGTGTTGAACACCAGTAACAGCTCATTTTCTGTCCTTCTTTTACCCTTTCCAGCACATTTACTTTCAAACTTTCAAAAGGAACTTTCCATTCTTCAAACAGTTTTAAGATTCCCTGCGGAAATGGTGGTGCAAAATCGCTTTGTATATTTAATGCTTTATATTCAAAACCACAGTCAGGTCTTTTGCTTCTGTTAGAAAAATATTCAATTAAGGCGGTAGAATCTTTTCCCCCAGAGGCGCCAATGAGTATTCTGTCCCCTTTTTCTATGAGATTATAATCAAAACAGGCTTTATCAATCAGGCTGGAAATTTTTGGCTTTTTTTTCATATAAATAAAATATATTACTTTTTGATTCTTTTGTAGTAGTTTTATGATTTTAAAATACAAAAGGGACAGAGTAAATTGTAGACAAATTGTAATTTGCTCTGTCCCTTTTGTCTCAAAATAAAAAAAAGCCTGATGTAATTCATCAGGCTTTATAAAAATTTATTTAGTTATAACTATTCAGCTTTCTTTTCTTTGATTGGTTTTACAAGGAACATAGAAAGACAGAGAGAAACAATATAAAGTGCAAGTGTTACATAAAGTACATTCTGATATCCAACAGGATTTACTTTTACACCATGAACTTCAATAAATTCTCCAGTACGGCTTACAATAAAGTTTGCCATCTGGTTACCTGTAAGACCTGCGAACGCCCATGCAGAAAGTGTAATTCCGTGGATTGCAGAAATTGAACCCATTCCGTAGTGGTCAGAAAGCAAAGTTGGAACGTTAGAGAATCCTCCACCATAACCTGCGTTTACAACAAAAATCAAAGCAAGTACAAGGATGATAAGGAAGATATTTCCGTCACCATTTTTAATACCACCAGTAGCCATAACAGCAACTGTGAAAGCAATTGAAAGGATGAAAATCAATTTATAGATTGTGTTACGATCTTTATAATAATCAGCCCATGCAGAGAAACCAAGACGTCCACCAGCATTAAATACAGCTGAAATTGTAGAAATAAGACCAACAGAACCAGCAAGTCCAATACATTTAACAATCATTTTTTCCTGTGAAATTAATGCAAGACCACAAGTAATGTTAAGATAGAACATCAACCAGATAGCAATGTAAGAAATGATTGGTTCACGTTTAAGTGTTGCAAGAATTCCTTCTTCTTTTGATTTATTCTGTGGTTCAACCCAGTCAGCAGGTTTTGCAAGCATCAGGTGACCAACAAACATCATTACAAAGTAAACTGCAGCAAGAATATAGAACATCTTGTAGATTTCACCATTCTGGTTATCTCCAAGAAGTTTCTGCATAATAGGAGAAGCAATAGCTTTAGCAGCACCAAAACCTGCTACTGCAAGACCTGTTGCAAGACCTTTTTTATCCTTGAACCAAAGCATAAGAGTCTTAACAGGAGAAAGATATCCTGTACCAAGACCAATACCCATAATGAAACCATAACAAACATAAATTCCAACAAGAGCAAGAATACTATGCTGATGATTTCCACCGTACCAGATAAAGAAACCTGTTCCGGCCATACCAGCTGCAAAAGTAATTGCAGCAATTAAAGAACTCTTGTGAATATTCTTTTCTACAAGATTACCAAGGAATGCAGCCGACATACCAAGGAAGAAAATGGCAAGACTGAATGCCCATTCTGTTGCACCTTTAGAGAAGCCAATATAATCAGCAATTTCCTGACTGAAAATTGACCAGCAGTAAACAGTACCAATACTGCAGTGTAAAAGAAGAGCAGGAATTGCACCTCTAATCCACTTGTTCTGAATGTTTTTCATAATTTATCCTTATAATAGAGAATATCTTATATTTTACAATCTTTAGATTTGTAAGTAAAGTAAGTAAAGAAAGTTTAATAAGTGATAATTATTTTTATCTTCATAATTATTAAAATACCTTTTATTGCAAATTTGGAAATGTGGGTTATACTGTTCTTAAGTTAGAATTTGTTTGAATGAAAAACTTTTTTACTAAATTTTTCTGCAGGAGTACACTATGGCGAAATGTTCAAACAAAAATTTTGAAATTTCAAATCTTGCTATTTTAGCCCTTAGCGGCATGGTCTATGTTCCTATCATAGTTTTTTCTTTATCAATGTGGTTGAGTAAATTACTTACTCCACAGGAGCTGGTTTCTTCCCTTCTGGGAATAAACACCATCGTTTGTTTTATTATTTCATTGCTTGCCCCTACTTTTATGTTGTTAGGATTAAATAAAAAGCTTTGCTCTTATGATGGAACACAGGAAAAAATCGAAAGTGTTAACCGTTACCTTAAAAATTCAAAGATTTCTATTATTTTAGGTAATGTAGTAATGCATTTTCTTTTTGCATTTGGATTTGCAGCAAATCTTAAAATGTCTGGACTTCCAATGGAAGGCTTAAATTCCATGCATCCTGCAATCAACCTTATTCTCCTTTATATCGGAATTACATGTCTTATTATTCCAGTTGGACTTCTGGTTTATCTCATTGAAATAGAAAGACCATTAAGTAAGATTCCATACCAGGGAAAATATAAAACTTCTTCTGTTCGTTCCAGACTTGTAATTTCTGTAGTTATGAATATTGCAGGTTTATTATTGTCAGCCTCAGGCCTTGCCATGGCTCTGGTAACTTCAGAACATATTCTTATTATTGCAAATAGTTTTATTCCATTAATTGTACTGGCAGGAGTTTCAATTCTTGGCTGTGTATTAATCAATTCAGCAACTATTAATATTGAATTAAAACGCTCACGAAATTTTGTTGAATCTCTTACAGCACGTGATTATTCTATTCCAGATTTGGAAATTCATACCCGTAATGAATTTGGTTTAATCCAGAATCATCTTAATACAATGAAAGCTTCTACAAAACAGATTATTGCTGAAATTTCTGAAGGAGTTTCAGGTACTCTAGATGTAACAGATTCTATTAAACAAAATATAAATGTATCTAATGAAAAAATTGCAGAAGTAACTACCACTATTAATTCAGTACGCGACGAAATGACAAATCAGTCTGCAGGTGTTGAAGAAGCAAGTGCTACAACCGAACAGATTCTTAAACGCATTCTTGATTTGAATGCAGCAGTAGAAAGCCAGTCTTCTGGTGTAGAACAATCAACAGCCGCAATTGAACAAATGGTTGCAAATATTGACAGTGTAAACAGAATTCTTCAGCAGAATACAGAATCTATCAATCAATTATCATCTGCTTCGGAAGATGGCCGTACAAAGGTTGAAGTTGCAGTAAAAACTTCAGAAGAAGTTATCCAACAGTCTTCTATGCTTATGCAGGCAGTTAAAACAATTGAAAATATTGCAAGCCGCACTAACCTTCTTGCTATGAATGCGGCAATTGAATCTGCCCATGCAGGAGAAGCGGGAAAAGGTTTTGCGGTTGTTTCCAGTGAAATCAGAAACTTAGCAGAACAGAGTGCAAAACAGGCAAAAATTATTGCAGAAAATCTTAATGTATTCTCTGAATCTATAAGTAATGTTTCGGATAACACAAGAAAAGTTCAGGAGCAGTTCGATATTATTTATAATCTTGCTCAAAATGTTCAGCAGCAGGGACAAGTACTTTCTAATGCAATGCAGGAACAGAACGAAGGTAACCAGCAGGTTCTTGAAGGAATCCGTTCAATTAACAGCTCTACCGCAGTTGTAAAAGAAGGTTCAGAAGAAATGATGAATGGTGGTCAGCAGATTGTAGAAGAAATGAAGATTCTGATTGATACAACCCATACAATTAATCAGCACATGGATACAATCAAAGTGGATGTACAGAATGTCTACGAAGCAATCAAAACCACAAACGACCACGCCGAAGGAAATAAATCTTCCGTAATGGTCCTCAAACAAGAAGTAGATACTTTCCACCTGTAACACGGCTGATTTATCAACCAACCTTGGATGTACATGCCG
>JAKSTK010000034.1 GCA_024402615.1 Treponema sp. | reverse complement strand
AAAAAGCACAGCATTACAAAACTTATGCAAATATGTGGCGTATTACTGATGATTTTTGGGATGACTGGAAATTCCTTAAAGCAATGTTTGAACGCTGCGAAGTATGGCAGAAACATTCCGGAGATGGAAACTGGCCTGACTGTGATATGCTTCCAATGGGTAAACTTGGTTACGGCTGGGCTCCTGCTGATGCAGAACACAAAGGCTGGGATTGTAAATTCTCTTCAGAAGAAACAAAAACTATGCTTACTTTGTGGAGCATTTTCCGTGCACCATTAATGATTGGTACAGATTTACCACAGCTCAGTAAAGAAAATCTTGAGTTCCTTAGTAATGATGAAATTATTGCTATGAACAAATGTTCTAATCAGGCTGAACAGACAACTGCCAGTACAAATGAAAACATTGTTGAATGGATTAATGAATGTGATGATGAAGATAATGCATTCTACAGCTGTTTGTTTAACTTAAGCGAACAGGATCAGACTGTAAAACTGAACTTCCAGGTTGGTAAAAATGATAATATCCGCGATTTGTGGGAACACAAAGATTTGGGTGCATCAACAGAATTTGTTTTAAAACCACATTGCTGTAAAGCTTTCAAAATTAACCTTACAGCAATAGAAGAGTAATTTTAGTTTACAGGACAATAACCGCCCTGACGTTCTTCCGGATGGGCGGTAACAAATCCACAGTCAGCTTCTGCATTGAGTTCTCGGAGTTCTTTAATTCCATCAATGTAGAGCTGATAGTTAATTCCTGCTCCTTCGTAACCACAGCCAACATCATATTCATCACCAAGTGAATCTTTTACAATCTGTGCCCGCTGTTCACGGGTTGTGTCTTTAATCAAAATACTTGCCATACAGAAAGTTTATCATATAATTAATTTACAAGAAATACCTTAGGTTAATCGTTTAACTAAACTGGTATAATGAGGTATATTATGATTATGAAATCAAAATTCATAAAAGAAACTTTATTAATAGGAATGGTATTAGGAATGGCTTGTTCATGCGCTACTAATTCGTCTGCTGCAAAACCTGCAGAAAGAAAATTCTCTGAAGTAAAAACAATGATTGCCGCTCAGGGAACAAAACTTATTTCAGATAATAATCCAATTGTTCTTCATAAAATGACTGCAGATCCTTGTGTTCTGGTTTATGAAGATACTGTTTACATATATGGAACAAACGACAGTCAGCAGGCAGAATTTTCTAAAGGAAAAATTGCCAACGGTTATGAAAAAATCAACACTTTGAATGTTTTCTGCTCAAAGGATTTAGTAAACTGGACTGACTGTGGCGAAATTGCAGTTGCCGGAAAAAATAATCCAAAAGGTGCAGCAAAGTGGGCAACTAACAGCTGGGCTCCTGCTATCTGTACAAAGAAAATTGACGGAAAAGATAAATTTTTCCTTTATTTTGCAGACAGTGCCAACGGAATTGGTGTTTTAAGTGCAGATTCGCCTCTTGGACCTTTTGTTGATCCAATTGGTAAAGCTTTAGTAAGTCGTTCTGATAAAAATATTGCCGGAGTTCACTGGTTATTTGATCCTGCTGTAATTGTTGATGATGATGGTACAGGATATTTGTATTTTGGCGGTGGTGTAAAAGATGATATAGCACATCCAAAATCAGGAAGAGCTGTTCGTCTTGGTGATGATATGGTTAGTCTTGCCTGTGAACCTGTTGAACTGGATCCTCCATATTTATTTGAAGATTCTGGAATTAACAAAATCAACGGTAAATATTATTACTCATATTGTTCAAACTGGTCGGACAGAGGTGATGCTAAAGGTCCTGAAGTACTTCCAATTGCTGTAATTGCGTATATGACTTCTGATAATCCTCTTGGACCTTTTACTTTCCAGGGCTGGGGTTTACAGAATCCAGGTACTTATTTTGGCTGCTGGGGAAACAATCATCACTGGCTGTTTAACTTCAAAGGTAAGTACTACATGGCTTACCATGCACAGATTGTAGAAAAAACTGTAGGCTTTGCAGAAGGTGGTTACCGTAATCTGATGATTAACGAATTCAAAATCAATGAAGACGGAAGCTGGCCAGTTCAGGTATGTAAAAAAGAGGGTGTTGAACAGATTGGTTCATTTATTCCTGAAGGAAAAATTCCTGCTGCAACAATGCATAGCAGTAAAAATATTGTAGTTACAGATAATCAGACTTTGTGTGCTGTAAAAGACGGTGGATATATTTGTCTTAAAGGGGTTTCTCTGGAAAACTGCGGAACAAAATTTGCCGTTGAACTGGCACCTGGTGCAACCAGTGGAAAAATCACTGTTCGTGCAGATAATTTTGCTGGTGGTGATGTACTGGCAGAAATTAATGTAAATTCAGAAACTTGTGCAGAGACATCATTTACAATTCCTGCTGGAGAAAAAATCCGTAATCTTTACATTGCCTTAAGCGGCGATGTTGAGTTAGTCAGCTGGGAAATTAAATAGTTTATCTTTTTATAAAAAATAGATTTTTACTGTGAGAGACACTGGTTTTAAGCAGAAATGCTTAGCGGCCGGTGTCTCTTATTTTTCCTTCTACATATTCAGGGTCTTCTGCACGGAGAAGGGTAGAATCTGGAAGTTCATATTTTGTATAAATTACGCAAGGATGACCATCGCAAACCCAGTTCATTAAAGTTCCTGTTTCAGGATTAATGATTTCCCATTCTCCGCTTTTTGCAACAAGGCTTACAAAGTCTGGAGAAACAAATTCAATATCCATAGAAGGGTCAATTTTGTTTAAGGCTGTAAATTCGTATAAGTGCCAGCCGTCTTTTTTCTGGAATGGAACAACTCTGCGGTCAGTGTGGATTTCCAGATCCTTTAAACGGGCTGCTTTTGCGGCTGGGTGCATTGCTTCAAGATTATCATTAAAGATTTTGAAATTCTTCTGTCCCAACTCGTAAATATCATCAAAAGCTTTATCTTTTAATTCTTTACCAATTTCTGCGGCTAATTCATATTTACTGTCACTGGCACCAATTGTAGTCTGGTCTGCTTCTGAACGATTGTAGTAAAAACCAGTGGTGCTTTCGCGGTGGGCAACATTTTCCAGTTCTGCAATAAAAGGAGCTGCTTCTTCCTGAGAGATTTTTCCTTCAATAGCATCAAGAGCTTTACGGTAAGCACGGGTAACCATGGCAACATAGTAAACCGACTTCATACGGCCTTCAATTTTAAGAGAATCAATTCCTGCATTCTTGAAGTCCTGAAGATGTTCAATCATGCGTAAATCTTTAGAAGAGAGCACTGCAGTAAAATCTTCACCTTCGTAAACAGGAAAATATTCGCCTTTACGCTGTTCTTCTTCCAGTAATAAATCTCCAGACTGGGCAATCAGTTTTGCTTCTTCTGGAGTAATGATGTGACCTGGCTCACTAAGTATTTTTGATTTTTCATCATGAAGTTTAAAATTCCAGCGGCAGGTGTGAGAACAGAATCCGCTCTGAGCACTTCTTCCGGTAAGGTAAGCACTCATTAAACAGCGGCCTGCATAAGCAATACACATAGCACCGTGAACAAACGCCTCCAGTTCCATATCAGGCACTGCATCTTTAATGCGGGCAATCTGTTTAAGGGAAATTTCTCGACCAAGAACAATTCGCTTAAAACCAATATTTTTATACATCTTTACAGCTTCTGAGTTAACACAGGAAGCCTGAGTTGAAAGATGAAGTTCTGCATGTGGGAATTCTTTTTGAAGTAATGGAACAATACCAATGTCCTGTACAATAAAAGCATCAATAGGATACTGCTTAAAATAATCAAGATTGTTTTTAAGGGCATCAATTTCATCATCGTGGAAAGAAATGTTTAAGGCACAGTGAAGGCGTTTTCCAGGATATTTATTTTTAAGTTCAACAACTTTTTTGTATTCATCTTCATAAAAGTTGTCTGCTTTTACGCGAAGTGAGAATTTTTTAAGACCGATATAAGCTGCGTCTGCCCCGTAAGCGTAGGCATAAGACAATTTTTCTACATTTCCAGCAGGTGCTAAAAGTTCCATGATTATGATCTCCCGCTAAATAATTATGCTTCTGATTTAAGACTGTGTTCCAGTTTTGGTTTATTTTCGATTTCTATAGTTTCTTTACCGGCAACATCGCCAGTAACAATTTTTCCAACTCTGTCTAAAGCAAGATGCGATTCATGAAGATATTCAGGAACCATCTGGAACATAAACATCATATCCTGCCAGATATCCAGGTGACATTCATTTCCTAATTTCTGCATTCTTTCGGTGAAGGATTTTGCATCATCCAGCAGAAGTTCTTTTGAACCCATCTGAATAAAAAGAGGAGGGAAGTTTTGAAGTTCCTCATCACTGGCCGCCATTGGAGAAACTGCTGAAATATTTGTATTTGAAACAAAAGTATAATCTGAGCTGGACTTCTTAAAAATATCAGCGTTTAAAACTTCATCGTTGATTTTTTTTACAGTCATAACTCTTGAATTTTCAGAAATATCCAGCCATGGAGAAAAGAAAACTACCTGTTTAATGCAGGCTCTGTAACGGTCTCTTAAATTAAAAAGAAGTGCCGAAGCAATTGATGCTCCAGAACCATCTGCCGCAATAACAATTTCCGGCATTGAAGATTTTTTATTATTTTCCGAATTCAAAGAGGCGGTTATCTGTTCTTCTGTAAAAACAGCTCTAAATACCGACTGAACATCAGTAATTGCTGCAGGATAAGGATATGCTGGTGAAAGACGGAATTCTGGAACAACTACGCGGGAATAACATTTTGCTGCCAGGGAAGAACAAAAAGCTCTGTAAGTCTGGCGGGAACCACCGGCAAAACATCCCCCGTGAATGTAAATTAAAATGCGGTTAGAAGAATAAATTTCAGGAGCAAGAACATCACAGTCAATGCCGCCATACTTGTATTCAGTACGTTCTACACCGTTAGGCAAAAATGGAGAATAAAAAGCGGTGTCCATTTTGTTGCGAAAAACTTCAATATTTGTTTTTGTGTTGTAAGTAAGAAGCTTAAGCTTTTTGATTGCGCCTTTGCGGTTATTTTCCATTGCCATAGGATAAATTATAGCAAATAAGTGGTGTTTTTGCTATAATTCCACAAACTAAAGACATAAGAGGTAGAAGAATGCCAATTAAAATTCAATCAGATTTGCCAGCAGTAAAAACTCTTGAACAGGAAAACATCTTCGTAATGACAGAAAAGAGAGCGGCTACACAGGATATTCGTCCATTGAAGATTGCTATTGTTAACCTTATGCCTACAAAAGAAGTAACAGAAACACAGCTGCTTCGTCTTTTAGGAAACACACCTCTTCAGATTGAAATTTCTTTAGTTAGAATGGAAAATCACGACAGCAAAAATACTTCTGGTGATTATCTTGAAAAATTTTATATTCCATCTTCTGATATTTTTAAGCATAAGTTTGATGGAATGATTATTACTGGTGCTCCTGTAGAACAGCTGGCATTTGAATCAGTTGATTACTGGAAAGAGCTTTGTTCTATTATGGATTATGCCCGACAGAATGTTTATTCAACTTTGTACATCTGCTGGGGAAGCTTTGCGGGGCTTTATCATCACTATGGTATTAAAAAGTATCCATTGGAAAATAAAATGTCTGGAATTTTTATGAATGAACGCAGCACAGAAGGTGAACCTTTGCTCCGAGGTTTTGATGATACTTTCCCAATTCCACAGAGCCGTCATACAACTCTTCATAAAGAAGATGTTTTGAAATGTAAAAATCTTACAATCCTTGCAGAATCTGCAGAAGCTGGTGTTACAATTGTAAAATCAAAGGATAACCGTGAAATTTTTATGACTGGTCATCTTGAATACGATACTTTGACATTATCTCAGGAATATTTTAGAGATACAGATAAGGGAATGAAAGTTCCTCTTCCAAAGAATTATTTCCCTACAAATAATGTAAACAGAATGCCAACCAGCTACTGGCGTTCTACTGCACATCTTTTTTACTCAAACTGGTTAAACTACTATGTTTATCAGGCAACTCCATTTAATCTTGATGAAATGGAATAATCTTTTTGGGTAAATTATCCTATATCATTTTAATTTTGTTTCTCTACAATTAAGATACTAAAAAAATCTGGAGCTTTTTTTATGTCTAAATTTCAGACTAAAGGTATTTATTCAAACGGTATGGTTTTACAGCAGAATACAGAAACCTGTATTTTTGGAACCGGCTCTGCCGTAACATTATTATTTCGCGGAAACACAATTACAGCTACAGCCGATAAAGACGGCAACTGGAAAATTGAATATAACCCTGGAAGTGCAGGCGGTCCTTTTCCAATGGAAATTACCTGCTGCGGTGAAAAAATCACTTTTACTGAAGTTTATGTAGGTGAAGTATGGGTAAGCTCCGGACAGTCAAATGCTCAGCTGCAGATGACTCGTCTCCGTTATTCTTATCCGGAAGAAATGAAGCTTCCTGCAAACAGCAATATCCGTATGATTACCGTGCCAATTAAATATAATCTGGAAGGGGAACAGGATTCTGTAGAAAACCCACAGTGGATTGGTGCCTCTCCAGAAACAATAGAAGGTATGTCTGGTACTGCTTATTTCTTTGCAAAAAAACTGCAGTCGGAACTGGGAGTTCCTGTTGGTATTATTAATGCCAGTCAGGGTGGTTCTCCAATTACTTCCTGGATGAGTAAAGAGGCTCTGCAGGAATTAAAAATGACTGAGTATACAGACCGTATTGAAAAATGGAGCAAACCTGGTGCAATTGAAGCTCATAGAGCAGAAGTTGCAGCTGCTCAGTCAAAATGGGATTCTGAATTTAATTCAATTGAAAAAGGAACTCTGGAAAACTGGGAAAAAATTGATTTTGAAAAAATCAAAGAAGATAAAGACTGGCAGACTTGTACAATTCCTGCAGATTTTGAAGATTTTGGAAGAGATGCAGGTGTTATCTGGCTTAAAAAAGAAATTGAATTAACTGCGGCACAGGCAGAACAGTTCAATTCAAAATATACTCAGCTTAGAATGGGCGTTATTCAGGATTCTGATAAAATCTGGGTAAACGGAAATTTTGTAGGTTCTACAGGCTATACTTATCCTCCACGCCGTTATACTGTACCAGCCGGAACTTTAAAGGCCGGTAAAAATACTATTACTATTAGAGTTCAGAAAAATGGTGCCGGACAGATTAGATTCTATAAAGAAAAACCATATTGTATTTTTACAGAAGATTATTATGTTGCACCATCGGTATGCAGAAATGTAGAGAAGAAACCTGCAGAAGGTGGAACAGGAATTAAAATTGATCTTTCTGGTGAATGGAAAAAGAAGCAGTCCTGTACAAAATCACCACGTCCTGGAGAAATGTTCTTTGAATGGGAACCTTCTGCTTTGTATAATTCTATGCTCGCCCCTGCATTCAATTATGCAGTTGCCGGTGCAATCTGGTATCAGGGAGAATCTAATGCCGGTTTATGGAAGGATTATAAAGCTCAACTGGTAAAAATGATTGAACTGTGGCGTGAAAAATTTGTTTATGCAAAGAAAAATATGCCAATGGTTGTATTACAGCTTCCAAACTGGGCAGACGGTTATAAAGAACCAGAAAAACAGAATTTTGGCAGCTGGCCGGAATTAAGAAACGCACAGAAGACTGCTGTAGACGAAACAGAAAATACAGGTCTGGCAGTTTTAATTGATGCCGGTGAGTGGAATGATCTTCATCCAGAAAAGAAATTAACTGGCGGTACAAGAGCGGCAATGGAAGCCCTCCGTATAGCTTACAACAAACCTTACAATAAAGCTCCATTTGCTGAATGCTGTGAAACAAACGGAAAAATATATACAATCCGCTTTAATTGTGGTAATTCTGTGCTTAAGGCTTATAAATGTGCCGAAGAAACTGCAGATTTTACAAAGGAAACAAATACTGTCTGTGGATTTGAATTTTTACTGGAAGATGGTCGTGTTATTCCTGCAGAAGGAAAACTGGTTTCTTCAAAGGATGTAGAAGTTTCTGCCGCAGAAAAAAATGTTAAATTTGTAGAATTGCGATATTTGTGGAACAATAATCCTCTGAAAATCAATCTGTATTCCGCAGAACAATTGCCTGCAACTCCATTTAGAATTAAGCTTTAGTTGATTTGCTCATTCAACACTTTTTCTATATACTGAAATTATGAGTGAATCAAATAGAGTTGTAATTGCCGTAACAGGTTCTGACGGTGCAATGGGTGGTGAGGTTGTTGCTCATCTTTTAGAATCACAAAAAGATTATGAATTAAGACTTTTTGTTTATGAACGCGAAAAGAAAATGAAGGGATTTTTTAAATCTCTTCTTAAAAAAGGTAGAGGAAGAATTACTCTTGTTCGCGGAGATCTTGCAAATTATGATGATGTAGAACAACTTATTTCCGGGGCCGACTATGTAGTTCACTGCGGCGCAGTTATTCCTCCAAAAGCTGATCATAATCCTGAAAATACAATCAACACAAACTATATTGGTACAAAAAATGTGGTTGATGCAATTAAAGCTTCTGGCCGTGAAAAGGAAATCAAACTGGTTCATATTTCTACAGTAGCGCTTTATGGTAACCGCGATTATCACCATCCATGGGCTCGTATGGGAGACCCTGTAATTTCTTCTGCTTACGATTATTATTCTGCTTCAAAAGCAAAGGGTGAACGATATGTTCTGGAAAGTGGACTTCCTCACTGGGTTGTTCTCCGTCAGTCTGCCGTTTACCACAAATATTTCCTTACAAACAATTTAAATGACGGACTTATGTTCCATACCTGCTGGAATTCTCCATTTGAATGGATTACAGATAAGGATTCCGGTCTGATGATTCAGAATCTTGTTGATTATGATTTGGACGGAAAATTAGATGGTTTCTGGCTTAATGATTATAATATTGGCGGTGGGGCTTCCTGCCGTGAAACTGGGTACGAAACCTTTAATAAAGGCTTTGGCTTAATGGGGGCTTCTACAGAAAAGTTCTTTAAGCCTCACTGGAATATTCCAAGAAACTTCCATGGTGTATGGTACACAGATACACACATTCTTGATAAATGGCTGAATTACCGTAAAGAAAGTTCAGATGATTTCTGGGCAAGAATGAAAAAAATGCTGTGGTACTATCAGTTGGGAAGAATTGTTCCTGCCGGTCTTATCCGCAAAATTGTAATAGAACGACTTTTGACAAACTCAAATGCTCCACAGAACTGGATTCGTAAAGGTAAAAAAGGAAGAATTGATGCTTTCTTTGGTGGACAGGAAGCTTACGATAAACTTCCAAAAACCTGGGATGAGTATCCAGTTACTGCAAAGGGACAGACACAGGAAGGTCCAATTGATTACAAAGATTTAATTGATGAAGCTAAAGCTGACCGTTATAAGCTTAATCACGGTTATGACGAATCAAAACCAGATTCAGAACTTGATATTAATGATATGAAAGCAGCTGCAGAATTCCGCGGTGGTGAAGTAGTTTCTTCAGAAATGAAAAAAGGTGATTTACATTCAAAAATTACCTGGAAGTGTCATAATGGTCACTGTTATGAATCAACTCCATTTACAGTTTTGAAAGCTGGATTCTGGTGTCCTGAATGTGTAGATGCAACTCCTTGGGCTTATGATAAGGCTGCACCTCATGTACCTTTCCTTGCACAGGTCTGGTATGATACACATTCTAAGGCAGAAGAAAATAATGTTTATCCATACAGCGAAACCGAAGATGATGATCTTCTGGTGCCTGTAGAAAAGCTTTATTAGTTTCTGGTAAACAAAACTTAGTTGCGGACATTCTCAAATGAAAAAATGCATAATTTATGTGTTTAGTGGAACCGGTAACTCAAAACTGGTAGCTGAACTTTACAAAGAAAAACTTACAGATTACGAAACTCAGATTTTTAATATAACTATGCCTGAAGGAAAATTACCTGACAATGTTCCTTCTCCTGCAGATTTTGATTTAGTAGGAATCGGCCATCCTGTGCATGGTTTTAATGCACCTAAAATTATGTGGGATTTCTGTAAGCAGCTGCCAAAGGTAGAAAACAAAAGCGTATTTATTTTTACTACCAGCGGTGAGGGACTTTGGGTAAATGATTATGCTACACAGAAGATTGTCCGCAGAATGAAGCATAACGGTTATAAGTTTATTCAGCAGCGCCGTTATGTTATGCCTTACAACATGATTTTCCGTCATTCTCCTGAAATGGTAAAATCTGAATGGCTTTATGCACAGAAATTAGCAGAATATTCCTGCCAGCAGATTATGAACGGAAAAATAGAAAAAGTTCATAGCTGTAACGTGGCAGCGTTCTTTGTACCAATTGTTCGCATTTTGTGGATTTATGCTCGGGTGCAGTCTCCATTTATGAAGGTTGATACTAAAAAATGTATTAACTGTCAGAAATGTGTAAAAGTCTGTCCTTACGGAAACATCTCCTAT
Organism: Treponema sp.; assembly: GCA_024402615.1. Classification (GTDB taxonomy): domain Bacteria; phylum Spirochaetota; class Spirochaetia; order Treponematales; family Treponemataceae; genus Treponema_D. Next base: position 8,436 of record JAKSTK010000034.1, on the reverse strand, counting down.
GATGCAGAAAAAAACAAATTCAAATTTGGAAATAACTGTGTTTTATGTGTTGCCTGTTCCTTTGGTTGTCCAACCTGTGCCATTAGTATTGGTCTGTTAAATGGCTGGAGAATCAACGGCGACTACCGAATCAAAAAAACTGCCCAAGACGAATCAATTCAATTTCCATATTTTACAAAAGAAAAACTTAAAGGGCTTAAAAGAATTGCTTATCTGAATTACTACAAAAAACTGGATAAACTGTTGAATCAGGAGAAATAAAAATACACAGAATTTTAATATGTGATATATAATAAAAAAAGTTTATTTAAGGAGATGGTGCTTATGAAAGTTTTATCAGGTAAAAAATGTTTTACAATTTTAAATTTTATTTTTATTTTGCTTGTATTTAGCGGATGTAAGAATTTTCTGAATGGTAGTGATCTAAAGGAACAACTTGATGCAGAAATTACTCTGGCTAAAGCGGCTTCTGTTTCCTTTGAAATTGATTGCAATTACGGAAAAATTACACCATCTGCAGATTTTGCTAAAAAAGTGGGACAAACTTTTACCCTTTCATATTTGGAAGTCGATTCTGGTTATTGTTTTGAACGATGGATTTGTAGTTCTCCTGCTGTAAAAATTGTTGAACCTTTAAAAGATACAACAGAAGTTGAAGTACTTGCCGCTTCTAAAGAAAAAGTTGTAATCAGACCTGTTTTACATAAAAGACCAGTTGTTACCGAAAAAATTCCTGGCACCTCCGAGTCAGGCAACAGAAAAGATAGTTCCATAATTGTACGGTTCAGTAAGAAAATGAACCCTGCAGATTTTAAGGATTTTTCAAAAATCTTGATTGTTTCAGATACTGGCAAAGATTTAACACCACATTTTGTATCTCCAGTGCTTAGCGATGATGGATACACATTGACAATCAGAGCCGATAGAGAAAATCTTATTGATCTGGGAACATCCTTAAAGATGCAGGTAATAGTAAGTCTTTCTGGTAATATTTCGGATGCAGAAAATGTTACTCTCGGAAATACTTATGAATGGAATTATACAATTAATAATATAACAGATGAAACCGCACCTTCTGTTGCTTATATAAATGCTTCCAGAGATGCTGCAGATTTTGCTTCTGCTTCTAATTTAATGAAAAAAGGAACATTTGAAGAAGTTATAAACAGCATTGGAGAAGAACAATTCTTTACAGATACATACCATGTTTCTTCAATTAATTTTGATTTTAAACTTTCAGATGAAGGTAGTGGCATTGAACATTTATTAGTAAAAGAAAAACTTCTGTACGATACAGAAGGAACTGCAAGTTCAGAAACTAAAGAAACAATAGTTCCGTTAAACGATTACAAAATCAACGATGTAGAATGGTCAGGTGTTTTAGAATATAACCTTTCAAAAGATATGACAGATGGAATTATGGAAGTTGAAGTTATTCCTGTGGATTTTTGCGGAAATAAAGCAAAGTCTGTAGTGTTCCCTGTTATTAAGGATACCTCTTTTCCAATTGAAATAGGTGATATTCTGTATGGTGCCAAGGCTGCTGATTTTATGGATGAATGTCCTAGATCTCCTGCTGTATATAAAGATTTTGATGGAATTATATTTTGCGAACTTTATACAAAGGATGGTCAGTGGGCAAATTATAATAACATTGCATATTGTTCAAACGAGTATGAAGATATTTTTGAAAGGGGGGAATTATACACCTTAGAAAACAAGTTAATTGAATCTGTGTTTTCGTCAGTATCAGATGCAGGATGGCCGTATTTGAAGTTTACGAAAATGAATAACAAAGAAAATTATAAAGTAAAAATTATTTTTACAGACAGAGCCGGTAATGAATTTGTAGAAAATATAACAGTTTCCGCCGCTCCTGAGATTAACTCTGTTACTTATGTTGAAAAAGATAATAAAGGTTATTATTCCATTGGATTGGGAGATAGTATATTTACACAGGGAATAGATAATAGTTATGTGTTAATTGACTATTCTAGTACTGAAGATTTTAATTCTTACAATGAGGTAGACTATGAAGATGACTTTATGATTCCTGTAAATTCTTCTTCTGATATTATCTATGCCTATGTAGGTGTAAAATCTTTTAACGATTACATAAATATGTGGTCCGATCTATATATAATTTCAGATGTTCCATCATATAATACTGATACTTCTAGAAAAATAAATTTTGATGCTGAATTTGAACCAGTAAGAATTAAAAATTCTGGTCTATACAAATTAACTGTTAATATTCCTTCTGAAGAAATTTCAAAATATGAATCTTTATATATTGAAGTAGAAAATTCAAATTATGAATCAGGTCCTTACACAAAAACATATCCGGTAAGTGATACTCAGATTATATGTTATGTACCTGCAGATGGCTATTATATCTATAAAGTATGTGTGTGTGGAAAAAAAGAAAATCTGTTATATAAATCTGATATAAAAGATTTTGAAATTTCTAAAGAATCTTCTGATGATTATTGTGCTCCCTGGATTTCAACTGAATCCGGAAAAAGAGTTCAGACAACTTTAAAGTTTATTGATTATCCATCACAAGATTTATCTGGCTTAATCGATGAAAATGGTAATATTAATCTGGAAATTTATCACGCAGGTTTTACCAGCAAAAACTTATCAGAAGACGAAATTTTACAGTTGCCTGTAGAAAAAATTACAATAAATCCGGCAAAACTGTCAGCAAATAAAACTTATTTTTATCCTCACTTTTCTTTGTATGGTGTAGATGGAGGAGACTCTGATTATTATAAAATTTATTTACATATAAAAGATAAAAATGGTAATTACATTTTTGAAAATTGTATTCTGAGCAGAGTTTCTAACATAACCGAAGAATTTATCCCATATTACAATAAAGAAACAGGAAAGTTAGAGAAGATTATCAAGATGTCTAATTATGGTTCGCCATTATATTATAATTTCTCTGGTGGCAGTTGGAGTAGTTACAAATTAATTTCGAATATTTCCACCGATGCATCTACTTCAGACTTTATAAAAGTGATTTTCAATGAAATACAAAAACGTCCGTATTATTTACCTAAGGTAAAAAAAGAATGTCAGATTAAACTGATGAAAACAAATTTCCATCAGGTAGGAATTAAATGTGAAGAAAATGTATTCTATCATGTTTTATGTTCTCCAATAAATTTTGGTAATAATATTGATGAATGGGAATTCTGGGTTCCTGAAAACTTAAAAGTTGGAGAAGGCATTATAAAAGGAACTTCTGTAGAAAAAATGGATGAATCAACTTTTCGCGATATTAATATCAAAGATGTTCCTGTTGGTTATTATTACTGTGTCATAGCATACTTTGCAGATAACACCTGTCAGCAAGGTCAAATCTTCAGACGAACAGGACCAGGTGAGTATGAATGTGAATAAGTAAAATAAAATAAAAAAAGACTTTCCAAAACCGGAAAGTCTTTTTATTTTATAATTCTATAATTTTTAATTTATTATTCTTCACCGTTCCAGCAGTATGTACAAAGCTTACAGTGGTCAAGGCCTGTAGAATCCAGCATGTCATCAAGACGGTGGAATCTAAGGGAAGTAAAGTGCAGCTGCTTGCGGATTTCTTCAACCATTTTTGCATATTCCGGACTGTCAGGATTACAGTATTTTTTCAGAGTTTCAAGTGAAACATTGTCTCCTTCAAACTGCTGAATTACGCGGCGGGTAATCAGATCCATTTCTGATTTTGAACGGCTGAAGTTCAAATATTTACAACCGAATACAAGTGGAGGACAAGCTGGGCGAATGTGAACTTCTTCTGCACCACTCTGGTAAAGGAAGTCTGTAGTTTCACGGAGCTGTGTACCACGAACGATTGAATCATCAATTAAAAGGATTTTTTTACCTTTAATCAGCTGCTGTACAGGAATAAGCTTCATGTGAGCAATAAGGTTTCTCTGTTCCTGGTTTGTTGGCATAAAAGAACGTGGCCAGGTTGGAGTATATTTAATGAATGGTCTTGTAAAAGGAATACCAGATTCATTTGCATAACCAACAGCATGAGCAGTTCCCGAGTCTGGAACGCCGGCAATGCAGTCAGGTTTTACAGAATCTTTGTCACGCATTGCAAGATATTTACCGCAGTTGTAACGCATTGCTTCAACATTTACACCTTCGTAAGAAGCGGTTGGATATCCGTAGTAAATCCAGAGGAAGGTACAGATTTTCATTTCTTTCTGTCGTTCCTGAAGAGTTTTAATTCCATCAGCTGTCATGAAAACAATTTCTGCTGGTCCTAATTCATAGAAATCTGTATATCCAAGATTTGCATAAGCAAAGTTTTCAAAAGAGGCACAGTAAGCACCTTCTTTTTTACCAATCTGAATAGGTGTACGACCAAATTTATCGCGGGCACAGTAGATTCCATCTTTTGTCATAACAAGCATGGAAATAGAACCCTTGATTTTGTTCTGAACATTTTTAATACCTTCGAGAATAGAATCCTTCTGGTTAATAAGAGCAAGGATCAATTCTGTCTGGTTAATTTCTCCACCACTCATCTCAAGGAAGTGTGTTTTTCCGTCAGTAAGGATTTCTTTAATCAGTTCATCTTTATTTGTTACAATACCAACAGTTGTAATTGCATAGCTGCCTAAGTGTGAGTTTGTAAGAAGAGGCTGTGGTTCATAATCGCTGATACAACCAATTCCCAGTTTTCCTTTCATTTCTTCGATATCTTTTTCGAATTTTGTACGGAAAGGTGAGTTCTGAATATTGTGGATTGAACGCTGAAAACCTTCATCTGTATAAACAGCCAAACCACCGCGGCGAGTACCAAGATGTGAATGATAATCTACGCCAAAAAATAAATCCAAAGAACAATCAGTTTTTGAAGCAACTCCAAATATGCCGCCCATTTAAAATACTTCCTTCTAGTGCACGAAATTTTGTGAAATCACTAGAATGTAAATATACATTTTTTTACGATTTGGTGGTAGTACTTTTATTTTTTTATACAACAAGAATATATGTTTATAACAGTTATTTTATTTAAAAAATGAAATTATAGTTTACAATATTCAGTGGAGGATTTTGTATGAAAAAACTTCATTCAGTCTCTTTAAGACTTATTAGTTCCTTTATTGCCGGTATTGTTTTTCTGGCTTGTGTTATTTTTGTTGTCGTAGATGTTCAGCTTAATAAAGGAATTACAGAATATCTTGAAGAAAGACTTATGATTTCTGAAAATACAATTATTCAGGAAATTGATGATATTCGTAATGATACAAAAAATACTTTGCTCTGGTTAAAAGATGATTTTGAAGGTGCTTACAAAGAGGAATATGAATCTGGTGAACCTGCAAAGATTAATGTAAATAATTACTGTCGTACTGCCATTAACTCTTTTGGACTTGAAACTCTAGCTGTTTATAGTCCTGAAGGAAAACTGGTTTCTGATAAAACTTTTGGTACAGCGCCATCTGATGAAATTCTTAGAAAAGTTCTTTCTGGTTCAGAAATTAATGATATTTATGTAGTAAACAATCAGCTTTATGCAGTTTCTGGTATTGCTGTTATTTCTGAACGGGATGATGAAATTAAAAATGTAATTATTGGAAAAAAGAGAATTTCTTCAAAAGGGTTTGTCAGCAAAATGGGAACAAATCTTGGTGTAGAATTTACTATTTTCAATAAATACAAGCGTTCTTACACAACATTAACAGGGCTTCAGAATACAGAAACTGAATACAAAGAAGCTCTTGATTATGTAATGCAGGAAAAAGAATCTTTCATTAAGGAAGTTGAACTTAATGATACAAAATACCTTGCAGATTACTTCCCTGTACAGAATCTTGATGGAAATATAGTTACAGTATTGTTTATTGGTGAAGAGGCTTCTATTGCTTCTGATATTTCGATGGCAATCTTTAAGCCAATTCTTATTACCAGTGTGATTGTGCTTGTAGTTTTTGTAGGACTTCTTATATTCCTTATTTCTGCTTTACTTACTAATAAGCTTAAAAAGGTTGGAGGTTCAATTAAAAAACTTTCTTCCGGCGATGCAGATTTGACAGTTCGTATTCCTGTAAAAGGACATGATGAATTTGCGGATCTTGGTGGCGATGTAAACAGCTTTATGGAGCTTTTACAGGGAATGGTTGGTAAGCTTAAAGAAGCACAGAATTCTCTTGAAGTTATTGGACAGAATCTTGGTACAAATGCACAGGAATCTGCCAGTGCTACAAACCAGATTATGGCAAATATTGACAGTGTACGCGGCCAGTCAAAAAATCAGCTTGCGGCAGTAAATGAAACTTCTTCCGTACTGGAAGAATCTGGTTCCGATGTAGAAATTCTTGCTCACCTGGTAAATGATCAGGTTACAGGAATAATTCAGTCTTCTGCGGCAATTGAACAGATGCTGGGTAATATTTCTGCAGTATCAGGTTCCGTTAGAAAAATGTCTAACAGTTTTGTAGAGTTAAACGGAAAGGTAAGCGATACAAACCGTAAACTGGAATTTGTAAGTGATAAAGTTCGTAAAATGTCTGAACAGTCAGAAATGCTTATTCAGGCAAACGAAATGATTGCTCAGGTTGCAGAACAGACAAACCTTCTTGCTATGAATGCGGCAATTGAAGCGGCTCATGCTGGCGAAGCAGGAAAGGGCTTCTCTGTAGTAGCAGATGAAATCCGTACTCTGGCAGAAACCTCCAGTGAACAGTCACAGAATATTAATACCGAACTTATGGCAATTTCGCAGTCAATTGCAGATGTTGTAAATCTTTCAAAAGATTCACAGGATGCCTTTGAACTTATTGTTTCTCAGCTTAATTCTACTGACGAAATTATGAGACAGATTGACGGTGCAATGGCAGAACAGGATTTATCTTCTCATCAGATTCTGGAAGCCTTAAGCGATATGCGTGATAAATCAAATGAAGTTAATAACAAATCTCAGATTCTCAAAAAAGGCGTTATTAATGTTCAGGCAAATATGGAATCAGTTTCGCAGATTTCTCAGGTTATTCTTGGCAGTATGGATGAAATGGCTGCCGGCTCACAGGAAATTAATTCTGCGGCGGTAAGTGTTTCTGAACTTGCCCTGCAGACAAAAGAAAACATTGAAACAATGGATTCCCTGCTGAAACAATTTAAGGTTTAAGTTTAGGTTTAAGGTTCAGACCGAATGTAAAAAACATAAAAGGTTTGTAATAAAGCCATTTAAGGAAAACTCCGGTATATCCGATACTATAAGTAACTTTCTATCTATAATTATGGAGGTTTCTTATGAAGAAATCGGTAAAAGCCGGAGTTTTTGTTTTATTAATTCTTTGTTTTACAAATAATCTTTTTGCTGCAATATTTGGAAAATCAAAAGAAAAAAAGAGTTTTGAAGGTCCACTTGGCCGAATTCTTGAAAAACAGCTGATTGATACTTTTGATATGGGCTTTTTAGAAGGAGACGAAACTTATCTTACAACCTTCTCAATGGAAACTAATCCCCGTATGGAACAGCAGCGCACCGAAAATAAGTTTATACAGGAAGGAGAGCGCATTATTGAGCTCCGTACTACTTATTACGGAGATACAGGCAATTACGAACAGAATGCAGAACCTGCTTTGATAGAAATTTATTCCGGGGCTCGTTGTATTCAGAAAATCGAAAATATTGAAACTTATTATAAAAAGCCTGCAGTTTATGATGTTAATTACGACGGTTATGACGATATAGTTGTGCTTTCTTCGGTTGGTAGCGGAGGTTCCTGGTATTCAGTTTATTTGTGGGATAAAGATAACCGCATTTTTGTTCTTCAGGAAGATACATTAGTAAATCCACGCTTCAGTCAGGAAGAAGATGTAATTTACCAGAGATACCGTGTAGGTGCTTCAGAAGTAATTTATGTATTTACTGCTTTTAATGAACTTAACAGAGAAGATGTTCTGGAAGTAGACCGTCAGATTTCTGCAGACAAAATCCACTTTGACATTGTTATCCGCAAAAATAATCACGAAACAAAAATGGAATTTGATCTTCCTGCCGATTTCGAAAACCTTACCGACAAAGATCAGCAAACCCTCCTTGACAAATGGAAGGGAATCGCCAGTGATATGAAAACTGCCCTGAAGCTTCAGTAGGGCCTCCCTGGTTATTCCAAAACGGCCTTTCGCAGTTCGGTAACCCTCAGCCTCCTCGCTGACGCTGCGGTGGCCGCCTGCGCGCTGCTCCACGCCTTGGCAAAATTACTGGAAAAATACATTTTACTCTGTCCCCTTTGTAAGTAATTCTATTCCCAAGCCCGTTCTCACAGGGGCGTTAGCCCCGTAGTGTAGCAGCCATAACCCGTACAATTAGCTCCGTGTGATAAATAACATGCACGGAGGGGGAAGTCGCCCCGCGGTGGGGAGGGGGGGAGAGTGCCGCTCCGGAACGCCTCTAACGAGGGTGTGCGG
>JAKSTK010000033.1 GCA_024402615.1 Treponema sp. | reverse complement strand
GACCTTCACCAACCTGCTGTTCCATCATAGCGCGAACTTTGAGAGGAAGACCTGCAAGAGTAATAAAGCCCTGAGCATCTTTATGGTTGTAAAGTTCACCAGTTGTGAATGAAGCAATTGATTCATTATACAAGCTGTATTTTGAACCAGAACCAGCACCACGAATAGCACCTTTTACAACTTTTACTTTTGCCCAACCTGTAACAGTTTCTTCTGCTTTATCAACAAAAGCCATACAAGAATCCATTAAAGTTGTGAACCATTTTCCGTCGTAAATCAATTCAGACATACGGAGAGAAATCTGCTGCTTGAAGTGGTAAGTTTCACGGTCAAGACAGATATGATCCATCATTCTGTGAGCAAAGTACAAGATTGCTCCACCTGGAGTTTCATAAACACCACGAGATTTCATACCTACAAAGCGGTTTTCACAGATATCAACAAGACCTACACCATTACGACCACCAATTACATTTAATTCTGTAAGGAGATCAAGTGCGTTCATTTTTTTACCGTTTAATCCAACAGGAATACCCTTTTCAAAGTCGATTGTTACATATTCGCCTTCTTCTGGAGCTTCTTCTGGAACTACAGTGTTTTTCAACATATGTTTGTAGTTTGGTTCGTTTTCTGTTTTTTCAAGTTCAAGACCTTCATGTGAAAGGTGCCAGATATTTTCATCACGTGAATAAGACTGGTCTTTTTTCATTGGAACTTCAAGTCCGCGATCTTCAAGATATTTAATTTCTGCTTCACGGCTGTCCATATTCCATTTATCATCACGCCAAGCTGCAATTACCTTTAAGTCTGGAGCAAATGCTTTGATACCAAATTCAAAACGAACCTGATCATTACCTTTACCTGTAGCACCGTGACAAATAGCAACGGCACCTTCCTGACGAGCATATTCAACAAGAATTTTTGCAATTAAAGGACGAGCTGTTGAAGTACCTAAAAGATATTCATCTTCATAAACTGCATTAGCCTTCAAAGCAGGCCAAATGTATTCTTCAATATATTCCTGTTTTGCATCTACTACATAACAAGCTGCAGCACCAGTTTTGAGAGCACGAGACTTGATTGCTTCCCAATCATCCCCCTGTCCTACATCAATACAAACAGCGATTACATCATAATTATAATTTTCCTGTAACCAAGGAATGATTACAGTAGTATCCAATCCACCAGAATAAGCTAAAACAACTTTGTCTTTTGCCATATGTTCCTCCTGAACAATTAATGCATAAATATACAAAAAATATACCTTTTTTTGTAAAAATATGCAATATATATATATTGTTATTAATTCTTATTTGTATTACATTATTTCTTGTAATACAGGAGATTAAATTGAACGCTAAATATTCTATTTTGTACAATCCTCTTTCAGGAAATAAAACAGCGAAGAAAGAAGTTTATCAGTTAGATGAAATCCTCAGTGGAAATTATCTTACTTACATCGAAATGACAGAAGATTTTGACTATAAAAAATTTCTTAAATCTGTAACAAATGATGAACGGGTTGTTCTTTGCGGTGGAGATGGAACTCTTAACAAGTTTATTAATGAAGTTGATGAAGAAGATCTTGATAAACCAACTTACTACTTCCCTTTAGGAAGCGGAAATGACTTTAACCGCGATATTTTCGGAAACACAGAAAAACATCTTCTTAAATTAAATGATTATATCAGAACACTTCCTGTTGTTTCTGTTAAGGGAATAAGACAGAAATTTATTAATGGTATTGGTTATGGTATTGATGGTTACTGTTGTGAAGTTGGCGATGAATTGCGTAAAACAACTACAAAACCTATTAACTACACTGCAATTGCCGTAAAAGGTGCACTCCTCAAGTATAAAAAAACTAATGCAAAAGTTACTGTAGATGGCAAGGAATACAATTATAAAAATGTATGGCTTGCTGCAACTATGTTTGGACGCTTTTACGGTGGTGGTATGATGGCCGCTCCTTCACAGGACAGAAAAAAGGAAGATAAAGAACTTTCTGTTTTGATTTTCCGCGGAAGAGGTCGTATCCGTCCATTAATTATTTTCTCTAAAATCTTTACTGGAGAACACATTAAGAATAAAAAGAACTGTATCGTACTTACAGGAAAACAGATTCTTGTTGAATTTGATCAGCCAAGAGCTTTGCAGATTGATGGTGAAACTGTAAAAGATGTTTACAGCTATTCAGCAAAAATTGACTAGTAGAATCAATTAGAATTCAAAATCTTTTATTTCTGATTTGAAGTTTTGCATGGTAATAAGCTTTCTAAGTTTATTACCATTTTTTTCGTACTCAACAGCAAATCCGTTACCAAAAATAGAAGTAGTATATATCAGTTTACAGTTATTAGCAGCCTCATAAGAAGCTGCTTTTTTTATTAACATAGCCTTCAATAACTGAAATGTTAGAGTCTGCTGTTTCTGGAATCTTACATGTTCAGCTTTAAGAGTATTAAGTTCTTCTACATAAACTGACAATTCTTTGAGAAGTGAATAAACTTCCGGAAAAGGATTATTAAAAAACTTTGCATCACAAACTTTAACCAGGTCTCCCCCATTTACCTGAAGGATAGAGGCTTTTATCTGGGATTGAATATAAAGTCGAAATTTAATAGTTTCTGTAAGAAAAATTTCCCATGTAATATAACTTTCGGTATTAGTAATCTCTACAGTATAATCGGGATAATTTTTTGAAAAGTTTTCAATTTCAGTTTTAGCCTGATCAAGATTAAAACGAATTTCATCTTTTCTGCTCATATTTGCTTTTTGAAGCTGTACTATTTTATTTTTCCAGAAATCACTTTCAACATCATCAAACATAATTATCTCTTATTCTGAACTGCTTTAATAATCAAGGGATATAAATAAACAATATAGAACATCAACAGAAAGTATTTTACAAGATGTTCTAAATGAGCTCCCATAAAGCCGAACGCAAACTTTCCGCCAAAATAAATAATTGCAAAACCAGTTAAACCACCCATAAATCTCAAAATCTTCTGTTTAAGGTTTCCTTCTACAGAAAATTTAACAAATCTTCGTTCAAGCCACCAGCCAAGTAAAGCACCACAAAGCATTCCACAAGCAGTAAAACAATCGGTTTTCATTAAGTAAGGATCTGCCAGAAGGTTTCCTGCTGCATCAGTATCTAAAGGATATGGTTTAAATACTTCAATAAGTAAAATTATTACAGAAAGTGCTATTCCACCAAAACAAAAATAAACATCACTTTCAGGATGCTTTCCTGCTAAATATCGGCAAACAGTAATAAGAGAAAGCATTACCGCTGCAATTATAATTGCAATAAGCACATCTGAAATTGTATGAGCACCAAGCCAGTTTCTTGCAAAAGCAACCATTACTATAAGCAGACTCATAATTGCAACAAGCCATTTCTTCTGACGCTGCCACATACTGATTCCACCAAAAACAGAAGCAGTAGTTACAGTATGTCCACTTGGGAAAGAATAACCAGTGGCTGTTTTTACGGCTTCTTTTGCAACATGTAGTCTTGAATCTCGCAACCATGGTCTGAATACACAGGCAAGATTTTTAATAAACTGGTTCAAAGAATATGAGGAAGTATATCCAAAAATAAGTGTAATTCCTTCTTCTTTGCTTATACACCAGTAAATAATAGCACAGATAATAACACCGGCTTTTAATACAACTTCTGAAAAGAATACAAAAATCAAATTAATAAAAGGAGAACAACTTTCCCGAATACATTGTAAAGCATATAAATAATCCATAAATACCTCTCTTTAATTTATATATGTTGATTTATTACCTGATATTGTATTTATCCAGCCTTTTGCTTTTTCATAGGCAAGACGACTGTCCAAAATCCATAAAATATTTGATTTTTGATCTGGAATAACAGGAATCTGTCCCTCTCCATCTGTAAACATAATCAAACCATTATATTCATTTTTATGTTGAAAATAAAAATCTATTGCAGGCTGAAAGTTCGTTCCTCCACGGCCTTTAATATCTTTTAATTCAACTTTTTTATTAATTGTTACAGGTTTTGTATATTTTAGATTAACATCAAAAAATATAACATCTATTTTTTCAATAATTTTTAGAAAGAAAATATTTTTAATTATGTGATAAAAATTATTAAAACTTTCATCGGTAATTGAACCACTAACATCCACGGCAATTAAAAGATTTGCTTTACGATCATAGCGACTTCCCATAGCTTTAAAACCATAACGGCGGTTAGGACGCATTCTGGTTAAACTTCTTGATGATGCAACAATACTTGCACGGAATTGGGCTAATGCTTTACGGTAATCAAATCTGACAGAGGCTTCTTCCAAAGCAGAACGCTGTAAATTACCACCAATACCACCCCATCCCTGCTCTGCATCAGCCTTCTGAACCTGCTCCTGAAGTTCCTGCTGTGCTTCGTGATTCTCTTCCCATAATTCAGCCGCATTAGAATTGAACATTGAATTTTCTGCATTTTCGCTGGAGCCGGCATTTTCTCCAAAACTACCAGTTGCAGTAACAAGAAAATGAATCCATTTATACCACTGCTCAAAACTTAAATTATCAACAGAAACAAGAGCTCCAGTTTTATGATCTATCAGTAGATTTCTTTGAAAGAATTTTTCTTCCTCTGAACCGGTCCACTTTAATCCCAAAGGATGAGTAAGTGAATGAAAACGAACTGCCTGATTTTTAAGATATTCAATCCCAGACAAAGTAATTTTTTTCCACAGAGGATGATTATTTCCTAATAATTGATAAATTGCCATATCACTGGCAATAAGCATAATTCCTTTCTGAGCATTATGAGGTTGACGGGAATATGGGTGTTGCAGCAGGATTCTATACATTTCCACAGTCAAATAAGCGGAAGCAATATCTTCATTCAGATGTTCTACCATTACCGGAGAATATTCAATTCTCATTTTTCCGCATCTGAAAGGAACTCCAAGGTTTTCTACTGGAACCAGAGTATGAGTACAATAAAGAGAAAATAAAAGTGGTTCATCAAAAAACCAGGCTGAGGTTATAGCCTTGATTTTCTTTTCGGCTTTTTTAGTTTCCATAAATTCCAATCCAGAAAACTATAAATCCATAATAAAGCCCATAAGTTCTTCATAAAGGCTGTCACACTCTTCTGTAATAAATACAAGAGTTTCAGGATAAGTTTCTGCAGAACAAAGACCTGCAAAATGAGACTGTATTTCAGCCCTATTGTTTTTGCCCAAATACTTAAAATAATTAATTAAATTACGAGCAATAGTTGGTTTAATTTCTTCAGCATATACAGAACTTTCTATAAATCTAAAAAACGATGTATTAAGCTGAATTAAATCTGTTCCGCTTAATTTTGAAAATTTTTCATCAAAATCATAATCTTCTGAAAGTAACACTTCCGAAGCAGCAGGTATATTATGTTCAGTAATAAAGCGAAAGAAAACTGTTGTTGCCCGATTACCAATAATGCCGCTGACCATCGGTTTATGAAGATTAGTTAATTCCGGAAAGTTTTTTATAACTTCTGAAGTACGCTCCCAACTACGGCGGTCAGGTGTTCTTTCCAGGTTATCTGTCTGATTATCAAGATCTGTTCCGTCAAGGAATTCAGGATTTTCAGAGATAAAATTAATAATTCTGGAATCAAGACCTTTCTGTTCTGCCCACATAAGCCAGTCTTGTACTGTAGGATCAAAAACATAAATATTAAAACGGGAAACTAAAGCAGGATCTAAATCTGTCAGCTGATATTCACTTCCGTTATTTACAGCAGAAATAATTCTGCTTCCTTCAGGTAAAGTTTTTCCGGCAAGTTTTCTGTTCAAAGTTAAATCCATAATTGTTTGAAGAACTTCTGGACGGGCACGATTTAATTCATCAAGGAACAAAACAACCGGTTCATTATCCAGTGGGAACCAATATGGCAGCATAAAATCTGTCTTTCCAGTGTTCTGATTTTTTTCTGGCAAGCCAATAAGGTCTGCAGGATCAGCCATTTGACCAAGAAATAAGGTAACAACTTTAACACCTTTTTTACTATAATAATCTTCCAGAATACGGGATTTTCCAATTCCGTGCTTACCAACCAGCATAATATTTTGAGTTGCGGGAGTATTATCAAGAATAAATAAAAGCTGTTGTGTATTAACTGTCATATGAACCTCTTTCAATAATATAACAAGGAAATACAATTTATTGTAGTAAGTTTTTATAAAAAGTGATTAAATACAACTTATGGAAACTTTATTATTCGTACTTAAAATTATTGGTTTTATACTTCTTGGACTCCTTTGTCTGGAAATTCTCTGGCTTTTATTTTTTAACTGTGCTGCTCTTTGTGCCAGCAAAAAAAAGGAATATGAAAAAGACAGTAAATTTTACAGATTTTTATTGAATAGAATGACTCAGCATATTTTTAGAATTGCCCGTATTAAGGTTCATGTTACTGGTGAAGAACTTTTACCAAAAGATACACGGTTCTGTCTGGTATGTAATCATCGTTCAAAATTTGATCCTATTTCTACATGGCTTGCTTTTAGAAAATATAATTTGTCTTTTATTTCAAAACCAGAAAACTTCAGTATTCCATGGTTTGGAAGAATTATTAAAAGATGTCTTTTTATGGGAATCAACCGTGAAAATCCTCGCCTTGCCTTACCAACAATCGAAAAATCTATCCGTTTATTACAGAAACAGGAAGTCTCAATTGCAGTTTATCCGGAAGGAACACGAAGCAAAGATATGAAGCTTCACGAATTTCATAATGCGATTTTTAAGATTCCCCAGAGAGCAAATGTTCCACTGGTAGTTATGACTTGCCAGGGAGCCGAATTAATTCACAAGAATTTTCCTTTTCATCACAGCGATGTTTACTTAGATGTGTTAAAAATTTATTCCCCGGAAGAAATTAACCAGCTTAAGACCTGTGAAATCGGTGAGCAGGTAACTGCCCTTATGCTGGAAAAACTCGGGGAATAAACAGAAATTATTTATTTATAAATGATTCTTATTTCTTGAGTTTGCCTAATTCTTTACCCCAAGAGCCATCACTTAAAGCTTTCTGGAAAATATCATCCAATGCAGCTTTTTTTGATGCAGCTTTTGGTGAAATACCAATGTAAGTTGGGTTCTTCATTACTGGTGGTTCGCAAACAGTTGGATTTGCAATTCCTGCAGCTCTAGACAAAGGAACGATTAAATCACGAACAGCAATAATTACATCAACATCACCATTTGCAAGCAGTTTGAATTCAGAAATATCATCAGCAGCTTCAACAATAGTTGGAACACCACGAGCAGCGGCTGTGTGACCTGGATGACCTTTTACAATACCTGTTTTGTATTTTCTTAAATCTGCAGATGATTTAATAGAAACACTTGGATTAGTTGTAACAGCACAGAAATCTGTATTCATAAGACGAGCAGTAACAAAAGAAGCACCTTTTACCTGTGCAATTAATGGCTGTGCAAGGAAGAAACACAAATCAGTTTCACTTTTAGCAAGAGCTGCAATCATATCGCCCTGTTCTTCATATACAGTAGTTTTTACAGTGTATCCTTCTTTTGAAAGAATGGCAGTAACAGCAGGAACGAACTGAGCGTTACCCTTAAAAGTTGCAATAGTAATATCTTCTGCAACAACAACACCTGCTAACAACAACATAGCAGCAAAGATAGACATGACCTTTTTCATTTTAATACTCCTTAATTAAAGTCATTGAGAAATTTTGATACTTTTTTACTTTTGTTGGATTTTTATAATTTGAACTTTTTGATTTCTTGCTCCAGGTTTTCGATATTGTTTGAGTTATCTTTTGAAAGATGTGTCAAATCAACCATAGCATCTGAAACTTTATTTAGATTCTGAGCCATAGCATCGATTTCCTGTTTACTTTCACTTGTAATGCTCATAATTGTCGAAATCGAATTAGTAATTTCATTTGTACCTCTTCTCATCTCATTGCTGGAAGATGTTACAGAGTTTGTAATGGAATTAAGTTCTTCAAGACTTTCAATAATTCTTGCATTTCCTGTGGAAATATTCTTTAAGCTGTTTAATGTATCATTTAAGCCTACAGCAACATCACTGATTTCTTCCAGAACTGTAGAAAGAATCTGGCTTGAATCCTGTGATGATTTTGTTGCTGAATCAATTTCTTCAACAATTTCAGAAACTGAAGCTTCAATGTTTCTGGAGTTTTTAGCAGTTTGTTCTGCAAGTTTTCGAATTTCTCCGGCAACAACCGAGAAACCTTTACCTGCAGTACCGGCATGTGCCGCTTCAATGGCTGCATTCATAGCAAGAAGATTAGTTCTTGCGGCAATATTATTAATAACAGAAACCATTGAAATAATTTCTTTTGTAGATTCAGAAGCACTGTTCATCTGTGCAACATTTTTCTTAGTTTCAATTTCAAGTTTGGCAGCTTCTTTTTCAAGAACTTCAACTTTAGAAAGCTTCATTGCAGTAAGTGATTCAATTTCTGTGATACTTGTTACCATATCACCAATAGCGGCAGAAGAACGTTCTACAGAAACTGACTGCTCATTAATCATATCAGCAACGGAATTGATAAAACCGTTAATTCTTGAAACATTCTGTTCTGAAGTTTTAATCTCATTATCCATGTAAGTAATACGAGAATTAACTTCATTCATATTTTTTGAAAGATCTTCAATAGAAATACTTAATTCTTCTGTATTACAGTCAAGATTTTCTCCAAGAGATTCACTGGCAGCACCTACATTAATAATATTTGAAACACTTAAATGTAATTTTTCCAGGAACTGATTAAAATAATTAGATAAAACAGCAAGTTCATTACGATGTACAACAGGAATACGAACAGTTAAGTCCCCTTCTCCCTGAGCCATATCTTTTACAATATCTGTTAATTTAATAATCGGACGTTTTACAAAGTAACCTGTTGAAAGCATTACTGTAATAATAACAATTACAAAAAGTAAAAGTTCAAACAACAGAAACATTATCATATCAGAAATATAACGCTGAGTAATATTATGATCGGTAAATTCTATTTTTGCATGTCCTACAGGATATCCATCCATTTCAAGATTCTGTTCAACTTCAAAAATATTACCCTTTTTTTCATCTTCTGCAACACCAAGAAGCATATCCCCAACATCATGAATTTCAATATAAACGATTTCAGGATCCTTAATCATTGCATCAATACTCTGCTGCAAACCGATTGTATCATAACTCCAGGCATAAGCTACATTAGTTGTACAAACCATTTCTGTAAGGCGGTTAATTTCGGACTGAATTTCTTTTTTCTTATTGGCAGTTTGAATAATAAGCATAATCACAGAAGAAAGTAAGAAACCAATAAAAATAGAAATGAAAGTTGATAAGAAAAGACTCTTGCGGATAGTCATACTAAAATAAACTCCATTCTAAAAATTAAAACTGTTCTCTCTCGTTCTATTTTTAATATGACTTTTTTAATTTGTTACTGTTCTTAGTATTTTATATAAAAATTATCAGTTTATCAATTGAATTTTTTTCTATAGATAAAAAAAACACTATATTCAATATGAATATAGTGTTTTATAACAGGAATTCAAGTTTTAAGACTAGAATTCTTCAATTTTCAAATAGCCGCCAAACAACCAGCCAGACATGTTATTGGCAGAAACCTGATACCAGAAATCTTCAATTCCATCAATTGTATATTTTCCTTTTGTAGATGCAATTAAAGTAACGATCGTATCATCATCAATCTGACCAACAACAGAACCTGAAGTTGAAGGCAAAGTTCTTAAATTGATTCTTGAACCATCATCTGTTGCAACTCTTCCGTAATAAACAGAACTATCAACAGGATCAGATTCAACTTCATAATCATCTTCTGCAGCTTCAACAGGAGCTTCTTCTACAATACCATAGATTTTATTGTAAACAGAAGTAACTGCTTCATTAATTGCGTCAGAAGTTTTAAGAGATTTAGCAGAATCAATCAAAGTCTTTTTCATGCTTTCATCTTTTACTTCAGCAATTTTATCAAGAATCTGCATTGCTTTTACATCATCAGCTTTAGAACTAATGTATTTAGCAAGAACATAACGAGTTCTGATTGTCCATGCAGAATCTGACCAGTATTTTACTTCAACAAAGTTCAAACCATTTTTGCTTACTTTTTTTCCTGCAACAACATATGACAATTTATCAAGTCTTGCATTAAGGAAAGCAGACATTGTTGGTTTCATAAACAAAGTTGTATCATCGAGAACAACACTTAAATCTCCGCCAACAGCAATTTCTGAAGCCAAAGCTAAATATGATTTTTTCTGATAAGTAACTTTAATGAAACTGATATTTGGTGTGCTTTCTTTTGAAGTAATAAGTGTTTTAAGAACTGGAGTTTCGCTTTCTACATCTACAACTGTACCAGCAGGAACTTCAATTGACCATTTTGCTCCACCATTTCCATCATCTTCACGGAGTGGACTTCTTGTTCTAAGCATTACACCAGATGTTTTTGCAAACATTGGGAAAAGCATAGTGATTAATGCAAGTGTTAAAACGATTTTTTTCATAATTACCATCTCTCCTTAATGCCTAGTATCTTGAATTAGCTTCACTGATTAATTCTTCAGAAATTTTTACTGTTCTGTTTCCGAAAAGAACATCATTAATAAAGCTTCTGAAATAATCTTCTGTACTTGAACTTACTTTTGAACCATCAGTTCCCAATTTAAATTCGTTAAGGATGAGACCCATAATTTCGTCTGCAACTTCCTGTTTTGTATCTTTTGTAATTTTTCCCAGAGTTTTTACAAGTTCAATTGAAGTTTCATCATCTTCAACATTATCTCTCTGAATATAAACTTCACGTCCAAAAGCAGATCCGTCATAGATTTTTGCATGAACGAAATCAACATTTGTATCACCGTAAAGTGCAACAAAAGTTCCAGCCTTAAGTTTTGTTTTTGTAATCTGAAGAACATCTGGTTCTGCAAATACAGCAGCTTCCTTAAGGATAATTCCAGGTTTTACAGCATCAAGACTTGAAACAAAAATGTCACGAGTCCAGTATTCTTTTCCGTCATATGTAATATGAACAAAATCCAATTCAGATTCTGTTCCGTCTGAAAGATGTCTGATAGCTTTTTTCTGTTCAGGGGTGTTATCTTTGTTTACATAAACTTCAACAACATCTCCTGCTTCAGCTTCAAGAACGGCATACATTTTTTCTACGCCTTCATCATCTTTGCGCTGTTCATAGAGACACCAGCCGTTGTAAATCAATACACCGGCACTTTTCTTTGCTTCATTTTTCTTTGAAGAAGCAGTTGTAGTTGTTGTTGCAGCATTTGATTCGGCAGGTTTTGATTCTTTGTCACCACAAGAAACAAGACCAAAAACGAGAGCTGCAGCAATTACTGTTAAAAGTACTTTTTTCATATACTCTCCTTTTTTAAATATTTTTTTTATTTTGTGTTTTTAGTTTGCAGTATTTTCTGCTTTAAGAGCTTCGTAGAAGTTTACTCTGGCAGCTGAAACATATGGACCTACATAAATTGCAGCAAGACCAAATGTAACTATAATAAGCAACCACCATCCGATAAAACTTAAATCCAGAACAAAAAGATCAAATTTATGACCATGCATCATTTCTTTTGATTTTTTAATTGCCTGTGAACCAGACATCTGTGGATTATCAACAAGAATATAATATGTCATTGAGTATCTGTAAGCAGCAATGATTGCAGGAAAAACAAGAAGCAAAGACCAGAGAATTTCAAAAATAGAAATTAAAAGGTATGCAACAAAAGAAGCACCGAATCTGTCAAAACCAGAGAAACCGTCTCCGAAAGATCCTTTTCTGGTTCTTACAACATTCATCATAAATACTGCAAGTCCGAATTCAAAAACACCTGTAAGCAAAATTGAACCAACAAATGTATAAGCGGCAGCACTTAAAATAAGACCAATAACAAGGGAAAGTCCGAAGTAAGTTCCAATGTTTCCTTTAATCTGCTCTTTAGCAGCAGCCTTGATAGCTTTACGATCGATAATCATATATCTCTCCTTTTATTAAATATATTCTATTATAACTGAAAAAAATTATATTTTATACTGATAAATTATGTTTTTTTTGTTTTCTAAGTAAAATCACCTAACAAAAATAAACCTTTATTTCTGTAATTTTGCCATTTCGCAGGAATAGTTCTTTTGTATTTTCAAGAGACATAGCATGTCCTTCCGTAACCTTGCCATTTACAGAAATCAAGTCTTTATCACTGCCAAAAATATAAGTTACAGGAACTCCACACCAGGTAAAATCTAAGGTTTTGTCCCTGTTTATTTCAGCAATTCTAAGGAATACAGGATTAAATGATGCGATTCCATCTTTTATTGTAATTCCCAACTCTCCCCATCGGGTAAGAATTTCTTCCTTTACCTGACCAGTCATACCAGGCTGTTTGGCGCCCTGAAGATAAGGAGTGTGAGAATATGGATCGGCAGGGAATGCACCATAAATTTCTGGAGTTTTATTTGAGCCCAAACCTTCCCGCACTTTATAATAAGCACTGGTAAGGTTTTCTACACGAACCTGATCATTAAGCTCAATGGCTTTAAGAAGATTTTCCTGAACTGCAAGTAAAAGTTTTGAACACATATGCCAGTAAATACTTCCTAAACCTTCATAAGCATAGAAAGTTCCTGAACGGCCTGTAAAAGACTGATGATTAAAAGTTTTTTCATACAAAAGGGACAGAGTAATTCGTTCTTCTGCAGTTGGAGCGTTGTTTCCTTTTTGATTTTCAATAAATTGTTCCATAACCCCGGAATTTCTAAAATCAGGATTAAAGTGATAATTATTGTTTATATCTTTTTCTAAATACAGATTTCCAGTTCTTTCAATTAAAGCTTCCAGTCCTGCAATATCTTTTGTAGAAATAATATTTTTTTCATAGAAAGCAGGAAGTTCTTTATTTGGATAAAGCATAAAAGAATTCTGTTTTGGTTCATACATTTTACTGTTTCGTAAAGCTGTAATAACTTCATAGGCTTCTGCTGGTGACAAAAGATTTGAAGAAAGAATTGCTACCTGTCCTTCCAGCATTTCCTGAAGATAAACAACTTTCATTTCTTTTTCAGTGATTACAAGAGTATTATATGAATGATATAAACCGTCACTGCGTTTATTCAGACGGATTGTATATTCCAGCTGAGTATTAATAAGTCTTAACGAAGAAGCAATTTCTTTACAGGTAATTTCTTCTTCACCGTAATAGCCATTTTCGTACAAATCAAATCTTTCAGTTTCAAAAAGTTTTTCTGCCGCATCAACAAAAGCTTTTCGTTTACAATCATCTGCAGCAATAGCTTTTGAATCTGCCTTTGCAAATAAATCAACTAATCCACAGAAACATTTTTTAACTGCTGCCGGTAAGGTAACATTTTTTACGGAAGTATTGTCAAAAATATCAACAAGCTGAGTAATATATCTGTAGAGATAACACAAAGTAACTACAGAAAGACCATATCCAGCCAGAGCATTATTTGCATCATTCCATTCAGGACGCTGTGTATTAAGCCAGATACCACCGGCAGGAACAAAGTTAGCAATTTTTCCAATTACAGTCTGAAGTGCTTTTGCGGCAAAACTTACAAGATATGGATTTCCATCACTTCCCTGAACAAGTTTAGCATCAGAACCTTTTGCAATTTCCTGTTTTTTAAGAGCATTGCTTAAATCACGGTCAAAAATAATGGAATCTCTAGGGTTTTTAATTAAATCTTCGTAGGCTTTAATTCTGTAAGGAACATTTGCACTTGTATAAATTTTTTCATTTACCGAAGCAAGCAATTCGGTTCTTTTAGTTTTGTTATAAAATTCCAGAAGTTTTTCAAAATAAATTACCTGATGATCTCCCCAATAACCAATCTGTGCCCAAGGATTTGTAGGATCAGGAATTTCCCAGTCAATTCCCTGACGATTGATTTTATAAGGATTAAAACCGTCAATAGTCATGGCATTAAGGAATTTTGCACACATATTTTTGATATATTCAGGATAAGAATAGACAAGTGCTTCCCAGTTCTGGAAAATATCACGCCAATTGCCTTCATAGTTCAAAATTGGATTTTCTTCACGGTCTTTAAGCTGAATACAGAAAGCATTCCATGGACGACTAGGGTCTCCGTGACGGCGGGAAAATGTAAGAGGCATATATTCTAAAAATAAACGGGTAAACTGCGCATCTTTTGTATTTTTTACTAATTCAGCAAAATCTCCGTAATAAACAAGCTCTTCAGAACCAAAGGGACGAATATATTCTTCTGCCTTTTTTACCATTGGGATATTACGCTGGGCAATAAATATCATAAAATCTTTCAGACTGATTTTTCCATTTTCCCCAAAAATTCCACCACGCATAATATTAAACATTACATTTTCCTGGTGATGAAGACAGGCCATTTTATCGGCAGTATTCTGAATACCATCTGCAGACTTAAGATACTGGCTCATAAGTGCATCTCCCGCTGCAATGTCTGCTTCCAGTGATTTTACAGCAGCACCTCTGTCTGCAATCTGCTTTTTAAGTTTTTCAACCTGTCCTAAAGTAAGAGAAGTATCAAATACCTGATACCATTTTTCCCCTTCTGAACCAGAAAGTTCCAGGTTATGACATATATAGCAGGAAGCTCTCTGACCTTTTGTTACATTTTCTGTAGTAAAATCCTCATAAACCGGAAGTTTTTCTAAATTAATAAACTGTTCTGGAGCATCTACCGCAAGAATTGTTTTATCTTTTGTAGAAAACCAGCAACTGTTGGCATACAAGCCTTCGTTTGGTTCAGCTTTATCAGAAACTACAGAACTTAATGTAAAAAGAGAAAGATTTACGGTTGGTTCAAGATCAGTTTTTTTATAAGCATCAAGAAGAATACTGTTTTCATTCTGGAAGGCTGAGGTACAGCAGGCAGGCATAATATTACGGCAGCCATCCAGCACAGAAATAGAACGCTTTTTGTCGGAAAGATTCTGAATATAACTTGTACGAACAAGCCCGAATTTTTCACTGGAAGTCCAGCTGGTTCTAAAAAGAAGCTGAAGTTCTATGTTAATTTCTTCAAACCAAACCTGAGTTCCATTAAAATTTTTATAGATATTATTGATTAATTTTTTTTCGGCTGATTTTCTCTGAACGGGAGATAAATAAAAACTGGAAAAAGGTTCCCAGTATTCAATTGATTCATCATCGTTTTTTACAGCAATACAGGTATAATTTCCAGTGTAGGAAGAAGCATCATGAACTTTGTCGGCTGTGTAATAAGGAAAAACGGCGTGATTGCTGTCTATACGGCCGGCAGTAATTCCTCCTTGAGACCAGCAGAAATTCCAGATATCAGATGAACTGGTAATTGTCATAAAGAAATTGTCCATCTGGTTATAGTTCTCTATTTTGTAAACATCATAACCTTCAAGTTTTTCAAAAGAGCCTTTTACTGCTTTGTTCATAATAATCTCCCTAAAATATCCTTAGAATTGGAATTTTTTTATATAATCCCAATTATCTTAACATCGGACACTTTAGAGGAATATTATCATATTTGGCTTTTTAACAGATTATTAGTATGGATTAGCAGAAGCTTTTATTCATCACCAAGCAAAATACTTCCGTCATAAATTGAAATATAAACCTGACGGTCAACTTTTGTAATATTGATAAAGTTGTTTTCAGACATATACTGCTTTTCTGTTACTTTACGGCCAAATTCGTCAGTTTCGGTTGATTCCTTTGTATCGTAAGTAATTTTAAGCTTTTCTTCATCCTTATACTGCTGAATAAGCTTTTTAAGATTTGAATATACTTCGTCTGCTTTTTTTTCTTTATTTTTTGTTTTAGTTTCCTGAAGGAGGCCCATACCTACTTCAGAAAGCTTATCTTCAATAAAATAGAAATTTACAATCCAGGCGTTGTCATAAAAATACTCAACACAACCTACTCTATTTGCATTTGCCGCATCAGCTTCTGCATCACCTGTAACATCAGGATTAATTAAATCACAACCATAAACCCGAAGCTGTCTTTCTACAAAGGAACGGGAAGTTCCCATTTTAATATCAGTAAAAATATCAAATTTCTGTTCCCTGGCCTGATTTTTTGTACAGGAAGTTAACAGTAAAGTTATACAGGCGAATAATGCAAAGAAAACTTTTTTCATTTTTTCCATCCAGAAATATTTATAGAATTAAAGCAAACATTGCAATAACAGCAATAATTACTAAAGGTAAAACCAGTTTTAAGAGGAAGCCTACCAGTGAAAATGTAACGCCAACAAAGAATTTTAAAATAGCCCATAAAATTGCAATTACAGCAATTAAAATAAGAAAAATGAAACCCATAATTATCTCCTTAATAAAATTATTTTAGCATAATCTATCTATATAGAAAATATTTATTTTGACGAAGTAAAATCTGTCATTTAAAATATAACAATATGAGTAAGAAAAACAAAGAAATTACACCTCAAAAGCCAAATCCTTTAGCAGATTACAAAAAAAGATTTGGTGATCGTAAAGATGGAAGAAGACTTCGAACCGTTGAACCAATTGTTACTCTAATTCCTTTTTTTATGAAAGAACGTAGTGAAGCTTCTAACCTTGTAAGTGATGCAGTAGAAATGACCGCAATTGAAGCTTATGTAAAAGAAAAAAAAGCTGCAGGATTTAAGAATTTTAATGCAATGCATACCCTCATTGCAGCTTATGTCCGATCAATCAGTCAGAAACCTGGAATCAACAGATTTGTCAGTGGCCGTCGTGTTTATGCAAGAAACAGCATTGAAGTCATTATGGAAGTAAAGAAAACTCTGGATCTTAATGCGCCGGCAACCATGGTAAAATTTAAATTCAATCCATATGATACAGCTGAAGATGTATACAACGAAATGAATGCAAAAATTACAGCTTATCAGAATGCAGAAGAAGAACAGGATGGTTTTGATAAAATTGCCCGTTTCCTGACTTACGTTCCAACCTGGATTTATAAAATTATTGTAAATATTATGTTGTGGCAGGATGCACATGGAATCCTTCCAGAATTTATCAGAGAAGCAAGTCCTGGACATCAGTCAATGGGAATTACTTCCATGGCATCTCTTGGAATTCCTTCTATCTATCACCACCTTTATGATTTTGGTAACTGTCCAATGTTTATTTCCTTCAGTACAGCCCGTCATACATACGAACTGAACCGGGAAGGAAAAGTTGAACGAAAACACTATCTTGATATCAATTACACAGTTGATGACCGAATCTGCGACGGTGTTTATTATGCATCAGGACTTAGAGAAATCAGAAAACACTTAAAGAATCCTTACCTTCTGGATGTTCCACCAGAGAATGTTGTAGTAGATATTCCATAAGCTTCTATTTTTTTAAGCAGTCCAAAAGTTGCTGGTCAAAAGTTTTAAGAGGTATATCATATCTCTTTGCCAG
The DNA here is from genome assembly GCA_024402615.1 of Treponema sp. GTDB lineage: Bacteria > Spirochaetota > Spirochaetia > Treponematales > Treponemataceae > Treponema_D. The sequence goes on along the minus strand of JAKSTK010000033.1, from coordinate 1,779 downwards.
TTCCAGATATGTAGCGTCATAAAAGGAAAGATTATATTCCTGTGCATAAGTTATAATGCGCTGCATAGCCTGAGAATCTGGCTGAGAATCTGTATAAACCGGAAGCTTTTGGACCAGCTGCATAATTTCCACCAGTTGTACCTGAGAAATCCTTGCCTGTTCTCCGTTTTTCTTTGGTTTTGCTGCATTTAACAACACATTACCAAATTCAAACCAGAACAATTGAGGAACATAAATCTGCCCATTTTGCGAAATCAGGTTTTCTATAAAATCTAAAGCTCCTGAATTTTCATTATCACAATATGCAGATAGAATTCCAGAAATAAGGAAAGAATTATCCATTACACATAAAGGGAAAGATGATTCCATTAATATTTTCTCCCCTCTTCTTTTAGTTGAATTATTTCATCTATTGTAATTTTGCCGCTTCCAGAGTTTTGTGCTTTTTCTGCAATTTCATTACTAATAGTTCGTAATTTTTTTACAGCTTCTACAGCTTCTGTGTTTATTACTTTTTGAGGACTTTGCATTACAGCAACAGGCTTTCCATTTTTTGTAATACGAATAGTTTTACCTTCCGCAATATTGCGCAATAATTCTGCAAAATAAGTTTTTGCATCAAAGGAACCAACATCATAATAATTGTTAGAAATTTGAATCATTGATAATGCCATAGAAACCTCCAGATATTCAGATAAATATAGAATAGTAGAAAAGATTTTAAATGTCAACCAGTTTTCTAACTAGTTTATTATATATAAATATGATAAAGGTTGGCATAGCTGATCGGAGACTCTATAAAAAAATAGACATTAATTTTAATTTTGGGGGTGAACTTCACTAAACGTTGGACGACTGTATCATTAAGAAAGCCCAACGTCAAAATATATTATCCTTTTAATTTTCAAGTCTTGTGCCATTCCAATTACAAAAATCTACTGGGTACAGCAATTTCCTTACATCTTTTTCATTACAATCACCAAAGACCTGAGGAATTCCTCCTGTCCATGCGCGAACATATTGTTTTCCAAATATTGTAATTGCATTTTTAATTGCAGAAATCCAAGATTTATTATCAGGATCTTTTTCGCATTTTGTTAGAAATTTATTCATTTCTTCAGGATAAATCCATCTTTCTTCTCCCGTTCTTCCAACTACTACAGAACAATAGGCTTTTTTACTTTCGGCCCGAGCTTTTACACATTCTGCAAACGAATGCTGCCAGATTATATCATCAGTAGGAAGACTATACCCAAGAAGAACTATATGCCGTGCATTTTCTAAACTTACTTTTACATTTCTTTGAATTTCTTCTAAAAAGGAAGTTGGAATTGATTTATACATAGTTTGCATAATCATTGGAGAATCATATGATTTCGTCTCTGCTCCACAATGCATACATTCAAGAGAATCATATTTTAGTTCTTTTCGCCATTGATTTTCTTTTTTTGTATGTTCATTAATTTTTTCTGTATCAAACAATGGAATTGGAAAAGCTGGAATTAGATTTTTAGATTTATAATTCCATTTATCTTTTGTATCTCCGGTATAAAAAGTCATTCTTCCACAAACAGGACATTCCCGCCAATAAGAAGAGCCATGAGCAAAATAGAATTTTCCACAGCGATTTATTTCTGTTCCAACATGATTTTTTTCATTTTCACGACTGGCCACTGCTTCGGCAAATTCGAGAGTTGGAATTAACTTTTTTTCATCATTTAGTTTTCGGCTGCGGTGTTCAACGCCAAAATCAATCCAAAGATTTAAAGGACGTGCTTT
>JAKSTK010000032.1 GCA_024402615.1 Treponema sp. | reverse complement strand
GGAATGGCACTTTTTGCGCTGTTTGTAGTTCATCACATTTTGAATTTGTGGTTTTACAAAACTGTAGCTAAAGGGAAATATAATGTACTGCGTATTCTGCTTAGCTCCACCGCCTGGATACTAATGATTTTGATGATTTTGATGGCTGTAAGTTCTGTTTTTGCTACTGGAGCGGTTTTTGAATGGTCGTCTCTCCGTTTTACTCAATTCTGGAGAACTGTTCATTTAATGAGTACAAGCTGGGCCTACATGATTATGAGTTTTCATCTGGCACTGCATGTTCAGTCATCACTTAAAAAACTGGATAAAAAAGCACAAACAAAATTCAGCAAAATTCTTCTATACGTGATTTACGTTTTTGTGAGTCTCGCAGGAGGTTTTGCATTCTATAAAACTCAAGTCTATTATTATCTTTTCAATATCGGCAACTGGAAAATGGCTGCACCCAATATTGTAGTTTCATGTCTTGAATATGTGGGTATCACAGCAGGAATTATCAGCATTTATCATTTGATAAAGATGTTTGTAGCAAAAATTGGAAAAAAAGAGGAATGAGTGGAGGTCCACCGAGTTGTTTTTTCAGTATTATAGGGATATTTCTATCCCTATAATACTATTCAATTCTACTCAGTTGGATTACTGTCTGCAGCTGCTTCTTTTTCGGCTTTTTCAATATCAGCCTGCTCAGTTTCTGGCATGAAACTATACTTCAATGAACGAACATCCATATGCATCTGGAAATCTAAAGCTAAATAACCGGTTTATCCAAAACAAATACTACAACATAACCAGCGGCTGCACCAATAACAAACCCAATAATGATTCCAACAATACCAGTAATCACAGGAAGAATAATTCCCCACCAGACCTTCCTTATATAAGATTGATATAGGGAAAGTCTAAATGATGATTATGTATCCGTCAAACTTTTCTTTTACAGTTCGTAAGCAGTAAGAATGCCTTCTGCAATATCTATTTTTGTACGGCGCAGGTTCATTGCCTGATGAACAATAAACTTGTGGGCTTCTGGTTCAGACATATTCAGATATCGCATTAAGGCTTTTTTGGCACGTTCTACCAGTTCTTTTTCCTGATCTGGGGACAGACCTTCTGAAGAATCTTTTTTTTCTAGTTTTTCGTTTTCTGCCATAAATTTTGATTACTCTACAGTTACCGATTTTGCAAGATTTCTTGGTTTGTCTGGATCGCAGCCACGAAGAATTGAACAGTAATAAGCAAACAATTGTGCAGGAATAACTGTAAGCAAACTTGCCAGAGTTGAAGAACATTCTGGAATTTTGAATACTTCGTCTGTTTTACTTTCAAAGGCTTTTCCGTCCTGTGTAATTACAAGAACTGTTGCCCCGCGGGCTTTTACTTCTACCATATTTGAACCAATTTTGTCGTAAAGATTTGGTTCACTGGCAATTGCAACAACCAGTGTCTGTGGATCAATCAAAGCGATTGGACCATGCTTTAATTCTCCCGCTGCAAAAGCTTCTGAATGCATGTAGCTTACTTCTTTAAGTTTAAGGGCACTTTCCAGTGATGTTGCTGAATCAAACTGGCGGCCAATATAGAAAATTTTATCTTTGTTAAACTGTTTAGATGCAAATTTCTGAATTACTTCTTTACCGTCAAGAATTTCCTGAATCTTTGCAGGAATTGATTCCAGTTCTGTAAGAAGTTTTGTTGCTTCTGCATCACTTAAGGTTCCACGGAGTTTACCTGCTTTTATTGCCAGCAGATACATACACAAAACCTGTGTTGTATATGCCTTTGTTGAAGCAACTGCAATTTCTGGTCCTGCCAGTGTGTAAATTACATCATCGGCTTCACGGCTTACTGTTGAACCTACACAGTTTGTAATGGCAACAACTTTAAGTCCGTTTTCTTTTGCAAGTCTTAATGCACTTAAAGTATCTGCTGTTTCTCCTGACTGTGAAACAACAATAAATATGTCGTCTTTATCAAGAATTGGATTTCTGTAACGGAATTCTGAAGCTACATCTACATCAACTTTCATGCGGGCAATTTTTTCAAAGGCATATTTTGCTACAACTCCGGCATGATATGCAGTTCCACAGGCTGTAATAACTACCCTTTTTGCAGATTTCCATGCATCATCCATTTTGCTTTCTTCAAAATTTACATCTACAGGTGTATTTTTTGCATCGTGAATAATTCTTGGACGCATTGTATCTGTAAGTCCTTTTGGCTGCTCGTGGATTTCTTTAATCATAAAGTGTTCGTATCCACCTTTTTCGGCCGCATCCATATCCCATTCAACATGCTGAGGTTCTTTTATGATTCTTTCACCTTCAAAGTTGAACAGATCAACATGGTCTGTATACAAAACTGCCAGTTCTTTTTCGCCTAAATAGTAAACATCGCGGGTATGTTCAAGCAATGCAGGAACATCTGACGCAATAAAGTTTTCGCCTTTTCCCAAACCTACTACCAGTGGACTTTCTTTACGGCAACAGATTACGCGGTCTGGATAATCTTTACAAATAACACCAAAAGCATAAGAACCTTCCAGTGTGTGCAAAGCTTTTAATACTGCTTTGAAAATATCTTTTTCTTCTTTGTATAATTTATCAATAAGATGAACTACAACTTCTGTATCTGTCTGTGAAAGGAAGACTGAACCCTGAGCCTGAAGTTTTGCTTTAAGTTCTGCATAGTTTTCAATAATTCCGTTATGGACAATAGAAATTGAACCGTCTGAACTGGTATGAGGATGTGAGTTTGTATCGCTTGGTTCTCCGTGTGTAGCCCAGCGAGTATGTCCAATACCTACAGAACCTTTAATAGTTTCATCTGCAATTTTTTGTTCCAGAAACTTAAGGGCACCTTTACACTTGCGGACAAGAATATCATCTCCGTCAATTATTGCAATACCAGCCGAATCATAACCTCTATATTCCAGCTTTTTAAGTCCATTTATAAGCACCTGCGAAGCATTCTTATTACCACAATAACCTACAATTCCACACATGCCGATTATCGGAAAAACCGTTAAAAAAAGTGTTTTACCGGTGTTTTCCTCTCCTCCCTTTTTATATTTTTTAAATTTCTATTTTCCAACACAGAAGTTTGCAAAAATGCTGCCAAGAACATCGTCTGGAGTTACATCTCCTGTAACTTCTCCAAGGAAGTCCAGTGCATCTTCCAGATCCTGTACAACTGCATCAAGACTGTAATTGTCATCTGCTGATATTATAGCATGTTTAACACATTCCAGTGCTTCTGCAACTGCATTTTTCTGGCGTTCTGAACCAATTCCTGCCTGCTGACGCTCGGTAGTTACACCGGCAGTAAGAAGCTTTGTAACTTCATCAAACAGTTCTTTTAAGCCTGTTCCTGTTTTTGAAGAAACACAGCAAACCGGGGCGTTACGGGCACCACCGTCTGTTGGGCGCCCGTTAGAAGGGGTAGCGACAGACTCCTGGCTGGCGCGCAGGGGAAGACTTTCCCCTCCTAATTTATCAAGTTTTGTATTTACCACAATCAGCGGTTCCTGACATTCTTCAATAAATTTTTTGTCTTCGGCGGTCTGACCAACAGTTCCATCCACAAGATAAAGCACTACATCGGCATCGCTGGCAAGATTTTTGCTGAGTTCTACCCCCTGTGCTTCAATTACATCCTCTGTTTTGCGCAAACCGGCTGTATCAAAAAGGCGAACAGGAATTCCGTTGATGCTTGCCCAGCTTTCCAGCCAGTCGCGGGTTGTTCCTTCAATATCACTTACAATTGCACGCTCTTCCTTAAGAATTGCATTAAACAGACTGGATTTTCCTGCATTTGTACGACCAGCCAGAACTACTCTTGCACCATCCTGATAAAGCTTTTCGCCTTTCCAGGAATCTACCAGATCCTGCAGTCTGACAATGGCTTTTTCTATTTCTGTGCGGTCAAAACTGTCTGCAATAGTTTCTTCATCTTCCGGGTATTCGATTTCTACTTCGATTGCAGCAAGTGTATCGATAATGCCTTTTTTGATGGAATCTATTTCTGTAAAAAGATTTCCTGCCAGACGACCGGCAGCATGGGAACGACCTGCATCTGTATGAGAGTCGATAATTTCTTTAACTGCTTCTGCCTTTGTTAAATCGGTTTTGCCATTAATGTATGCGCGGAAAGTATATTCACCGCGGTTGGCCTGTCTGAAACCAATTTTAAGCATTAAATTCTGTACTGCAGTTACAACTGAAGGTCCACCATGACAGAAAATCTCTACCATATCTTCGCCAGTAAAGGATTTTGGGGCACGGTAAACTGCACACATTACTTCGTCAATTTTTTGTCCTGCATCGGTTGTATCTTTTTTTTCCAGAATCCAGCCATAAACAATTGTATTTCCTGCTGCTTCCAGCAAGGCTTTTGGTCTTGAAAATACTGTACTTACCATTTCTATACAGTTTTTGCCTGAAACTCTAATAATTCCCAGAGCGGCAGGTGCCAGAGCAGTAGCGATTGAGGTAATTGGTTCTTCTGGTGTGTACTGTGCAGGAGTCATACTTTTTCCTTTTTATTTAAGTACTGGAGTCTGCAGGAAAGGTGTGTAAGCACGTGTTTTTGCAGGTTCCTCTTCAATTTCAATATATCTTGGATACAAAATACTATCCAGGAAAGACAAATCTAATTCGTCCACATAAACTGGTTTTCGGTTTGTTCCGATTGCAGGCTTTTTGAACAAATCAGATGCTTCTGGAGCTGTACCAATGTAAGGTTCGTAATCTGTAATATCAGGAGGAGTTACACCATATTCACCGGAATTATTCCAGCACATATAACCTCTGTTAATTGAATCACGAACTCCAAAGAATTCTTTCTTAATATAGTTTTCATCGTAGTATACACGGTCGTAACTAACATTCATATAGAAAGACTGAATCCATGGACGAATAATTGCACGGTTTCGGGCAATTACTGTGTTTCTGAAAGAACCATAGTAATAGATACGGTAAGTTCTTTCTGCCAATGGAGCATAATTCAAGAAAGTCTGCTCAAAGTGACTAGGATAAAACATTGGCCCAATAACATCAACATATTCTGCCAGCATTTCTGCATCCTGACCAGTTCTTGTACCTGAACGATACCATCCGTTGGCACCATAAATGTCAATTCCAATTGGAGCATCAATATTTTCGCGTGCATAAGAAAGGAAAGAAATTAATGCCGATTCCTTGTCCATTCCTTTATCCTGCCAGCGATAGAGCGCGTTACGGAGGTTGTAGCCATCGGTTGGGAAGCGGATATAGTCAAACTGAATTTCATCAAAACCGCGGGCAATAAGCTCCTGAGCAATGCGGACATTGTATTCCCAAACTTCTTCTGAATATGGATCTACCCAGTCTTCATCATAGTAGGCTGTTACTTTGCGGCCAGTTTTGTTACCGGCGGAATCTACTTCGTCCTCTGTCCCTTTTGTTCCACGCCAGATTGTATTTAATTTTGAATCCCAGACAGCATATTTACCGTTTTTGTATTTTGTAAGATTGCGGTCTTTAAAAGTTACAATTCGGGCAATGAGGTAAATATTTTTACTTTTGAATTCTTCAATAAAGTGATCAAGATCTACCGCATATTTAGAAACTGCACCTTTATCAAGAACCAGAGGATCTTTTGAGTCATAACGGAGGAAACCATAGTCATCTTTCATATCAATAACAATGGCATTCATGTTACGGTCAGTTACAATTTTTTTGTATTTATCAATTCCGGTCTGATTTCTGCACTGATAAGAAGATGCATAAATTGCTTTTCTGCCAAGAGCTTTTTCTGCATAAGGTGAATCGATTGTACCTGGATACAAAAGCCACAATTCGTTTAAAAGGATTCCGCGATTGAAACCACTGCGGGAAGTTGGAATCCAGGCGGTGTTGGTCATGCCCGGAACTGCGGCAAAGGCTTTATTCCAGTCGTTGAATCGGGCTGGAGTTCCAGGATTTGTATACGAGCCAAGATCAATGGCACCAAAACCTTCCAGCTTTGTATAAACCAGAACATTGTCCATAGTTGTTAATCCGTCGATTGCTTCTGCAGGTTCTGGTCCTTTGTAAATTAATTCTCCCTTCTTTTCTTCCCAGTTGAAGCGGTAAATACGAGGCATATAGCTCTGTGAAATATAGATTTCTGTGTATTTAGCTCCATCCATATTGATTCTAACAACAGGAAGAATATCTGAAATTTCATCTGGAGAAGTCAAAGACTGCATCATATCAAAACCTTCCAGTACATCTTCCCACTGAGGATTCTTTGAATGAGGATAAATGTAAGAAAGTCCAAAAATAGGATGAGCCATAAGAACTACAGTTTCGCCGTCTAAAGTTGCAACGGCTACCGCTTTAATGCCAGGAGTTGTTTTACTCATAGAACCAAGATTCTGCCAGGTAACTCCGCAGTCAGAACTGTAATAAACATCATCTTTAGTTGCTGTAACAATTTCCTGATGATTCATTGGATTTATTGAAATGTCTTTAATTGCCTGGATCTGTTTTTCCAGATATGGTTGTTTTCCGTCATATTTTTTTACTGTAAGGAAAGGAAGTCCTTCATCTCTTTCCTGAAAGTTTTTTAAATCATCTGTGTAGAAAATACCCTTAGAGGTGCGCATAATCCACGCGGTAACTGACTCTGTCCCTTTTGTATCAGGAACAGACAATTTAAGCAGCTGATCAACCCTTCCCTCTGTCCACAAAGGAAATACATTGTTGTTGCTGGTAACTTTAAAAAGTCCGTTGTCAGAACCAACAAGGAATTCATCTTCTGTAAGGCTTTTTTCTACCGGTAAGGCGGATTTTTCCGGCAATTGATACAAAGGTTTAGCCTCCTGTGCAAAAACAGGGGTTAATAACATAAGTGACAAAATAAAGACAATAATACTCATACTTCGTTTATCGGTTAGAAATAATAAATGCTTAGTTAAAACAAAAGGGACAGAGTAAAATATATTTTACTCTGTCCCTTTTGTTTATTTTTTACTTCTGTTTATTTACACTTCTGTACTAGAAGATATTTGTACGAATACCAAATCCGAACTGTGGTACGAAGTTACTGATGTCATCACCAGAAACATCGGAAGGAATGAACCACAGAGAGAACTCTGAGTAGAATGAAGTTGTTCTGAACATCTTCAATTCTGACAAGTGGACTCGTGGGAATTCCAGCTGTGCAAGTACGGCAGAGAGAATCTGTGCCTTACCAGAGTTTGTCTGATTAAAGCGGGTGAACTGAGCACCTACAGCAAAGTTTGCAGACAACCAAGCCCAGTCTCTTCCTAAGAAGAAGCTGAATGGAATGTTGGCAATGTTTGCAAGAAGCTTAGCACCAAGTACCATGTCACCACCGTAACGCATTTCTGTACTTTCCTGACCACGGAGCATTGACATAAAGTCACGCTGTTCCTGTGTAAACTGTCCAAACTGAGCCTGGAGTTTTACGTTGTCGTCAAAGAAGGTAAGACCAAATCCAATATCATACAAAGTTGCACCAAGTATGTGAGCATCAAGATAAAGTCCCTGAATGAATGATGGAACTTCGTAACTTGATTTATCACCCTTACGGAGAGATACAGTTACTTTATCAAGTCCTACATCATCTTTAGAAAGACCAGATGCAATAAGTTTCTGGTTATATCTTCCACCATGTTCTGGAGAAACAAGATTAATTGTTGGAGCAGTATTATCAATCTGGATAATACAGCGTTCAATTGCTGTTTCACCGTTCTTCATTGTGGCACGGATCATAATGAAGTGAGCACCTTCTGACATATCTTCATTTTCAATACGATACTGCCAGTTGTTCTTGTTAGAAAGCAATTCGAATGTTTTACCGTTATCAAAACTAACTTCAACATAAGCAATTGTTTTTGCTGCAAGAATATCTTTATGAACCTTTTCAGCTTCTTTAGATTTTACAAATGCAACTTCTTCTGGATCCTGACTGTAACCTGCAAGTCCCTTAAGATAAGGTCTTCTCATTGCAAAGTCACCGTAAACAAACTCTGCTGTTCCCAAAGTATCAATTGTTACCCAAGGACCATAAGCATTGTAAGTAATACGCTGTGTTCTAGAAGGAACCTGCTGTCCGTTAGAAAGAACTGCATCTACACGGTATGTATGTTCACCGTTATTAAGGTCAGATACAACCTTGTAAACTGTTTTACCATTTTCATCAATTTCGTCTGTAGCAACTGATGTTGGTGGATTAATTTCAAACTTGTAGAAGCCTGAATCTGACATAACAGTTTCTTTTACTGGTTTTTCATCAATGAAAAGAATAAGTTTTTCAATGTTCAGGTTCTGGTTTGTTTCTGCCTGACCGTAAATGTTGAACTTACCGTTTTTATGTTCACCATTTAATGGGTAAAGAACATCAACAACTGCAGAAGGTTTGTTCTTTTCGAGATGGATGTTACGGCTGATATTTGTTTTGTTACCTGCCATATCTTCACCAGATACTTCAATGTTATACAAACCGTCTGGAAGATCACTAATATCCATTGTTTCAGCAATAATATCGTTGATTTTTAAATCGCGGATAATTGGTCTTCCTGGCTCGTTAAGGTTTCTGATTGTAGCGTACATCTTAGAGATTTCTACGTTATCAAATGCATAACCTGAGAAGAAGATGTTACCTGTTGAAATAGAATCGTCAACTGGTAAATCAAGAGAAATCTTTGGAGCCTGGTTATCAATGTTTACCAATGATGAGTACAGAGCTTTGATTCCGTATTTATCTGTAATTCTCATGAAGATTGCCGATGTACCACCTGGAATTGCACGAGAGTCAACTTCGTAAATCCAGTTTTCTCCACCAACAGCATCATTATAAGTATTACCGTTATCAAGAGAGATTTCTACTTTTTCAATTCCGTTCTTATCTGAAGCAACACCCTTAATTTCTACTACATCGCGTACAGAAACATCGATTGTTGGAGTTACAACAGAACCTTTTGGTTCTTCAAGAGAGATTCTGAAGTTTCTTGTAGATTCATTACCTTTAACACCATTCAAGTCTACTGCGTAAACAGTTACTGAGTGTTCGTTATCTGTAATGTTTCCGAATGGAACGTCAATTGAGAAGCTTGTTCCCATTTCTGGGATTTCAATAAAGTTACCATCATCAATCTTATAGAAGATTTTTGATTCACCATCATCATCATAAATTACACCAGAGATTGTGAACTGATCAGAACTCTGTGGTGTAAGTACCTGATTTTCTTCAGGAACGTGGATTTCTGCAACAGGGAGGTCAGATTCATTATCAATAAGGAACTGCCATCCGCTGTAAGTCTGAGTATTTCCTGCATCATCTGTGAAGAGGAAAGACATATCCATTTCAATTGGCTGATCAACTGTACCAACTACAGTATATACGAGAGGTTCAATTGCAATGTTGTTGCGGATTTCACCACGAACGTATTCAACTTTATTGAACCAGCCGTTGTCATTTACTTTGAATACAACAAGATTCTGACCGTTTACAACATCGCCTTCGAGAGGTTCAATTACTGAAACTTCTGGAGGAGTAACATCTTTAAATGCTGCTGTGCGTTTGTAAACAACATGTCCAGCGTTATCTGTTGAACGAACATCAATACTAATAAGTCCGTCTTCAAAGTTTTTAATATCAACAGTTTCTGAATAAGTTACTGCAATATTATTGCTGTCACCTGTAAGTGCAAATGCCTTCCAGTTTTCACCCTTATCAATAGAATATTCTACCGAACGGATTCCCAAATCATCCTGAGCAGTACCAGAAATTACCAGTGTATTATCCAGCCACTTGTGAAGTTCTGGAGTTTCAATGTTCAGGTTTGGACCATTTGAGTCTGCAAGGATATTGAATTTATCTGTTTCGTAAACATCACCGTAACCATCAGTGAATTTAATCGAAACATTTTCAAAAATTCCGTCTTTTAATGCTGTGAGAACTGCTAATTTAGAACCTTCCAGCATTTCAACCATAAGTCCTGGAGTCTTGCATTCAACTTTTGCTCTTACTGGAGAACTGAAGTTTCCGTAGAAGTAGTATGCAGATCCGTTTTTGAGAACCCATGTATTCTTTTCTTTATCAAAGTTTGTATCAACTGCAGGGAAATGGTAAATCTTTTCTGCATCATTTTTGCGTTCTTTAATATCTTCACGAACAACTGCAACATGACCGAAGATTTCTGTTTCCAAAGTTCCAGCTTTAATCTTTACTGTGATTTTATTGATACGGTTTGGAAGATTAATCAAAGGAATTTCTGCAATATAAAGCTGTGGATTATCTGCAGAAGGTTTACCAATCTTAATTGTTCCAGACTGTTTCTGATCACCGCCGGCAACTTCATCACCTGTAATTTCATAGCTTACACTTGAAACTACTGCACCTGTTTCAATATATACAACAGCTTTACTTCCAGTTTTTGCTGGACCGTAAGCCAAAGTTACTGGCATACCGCTGTAGTATGGCTGATCATCAATCATTACAAAGTTTGCTTTAAGAGTTGGATCCTTCTTTGCTGTATATTTTGATTTTCCGTAAACAAGGGCGTTTGTTCCTTCAACCATTTCTGCACGAGGGAATACCTTAAAGTCTTCTTCTACAGGAGCATCTTCTCCATCATTTGTCTGATATGTATTTACAGCATAAACATCAAGACTATCAATGAAAGTTGTAATTGCAGGTTTTGCTTTTGGTGTTGATTTTGGACCAGCAGGAATTGGTTTAATTGTATTAATTCCAACTACTTTTGCTGCTTTGTTTCCACCAGCACTTTCCGCAATAATTTCTACAAGGTACATACCAGATTCAAAATTAGCTGTATCAAGGCTGATTCCGAAAGTACCGTCTGCATTTACTTTAATTTCTGCTTCATCACTTGAAGTAACACCAGTTACCTTGCTGATAACTCCAGTTTTTGGATCAGCAGGAGAAGTTACACCATGTACTTTATAGTACATTTTTCCAACACCAGTTTTACAAGTTACAGAACCTGAAATTTCTACTGGAATTGGTTCGTATGTAGTTGTTTCTGTTTCAGTTTCTTCATCGTATGAAGTATTTGCTTTAAGGGCAAAAACTGCTCTTGTTTCTGAGTAGTTATTAATTTTAAGAGAAGGAATTTCTGCATCATTTTTGAAGAAAAGATCTCTAGATTCCTGTGTCTTACCCTTATCTGTTTTTACAACAACTTTACAAGGAGTAAGAGTTCCACCAATAGCAGACATATTTGGAATCAATTTAATCTGATTTCCGTGGATTTCTACCTTCTTAATGAATTCTGTTTCTGGAACAACCTTAGCTTCAACAATGTTTCCGCCAAGAACATAACCAGTTACCGGATATTCACCGTTCAATACAATTGAACCATCTTCTGCAACTGTGCTGTCATCAAAAATAACTTTGATTTCGTCTGCTTTGATTGTAGAAGTATCTTTAATGTAAAGCTGTGTTTTATTAACTGTTACACGATCAATAGAGTCTGTTGCAGTTACTGTTACTGTTACAACTCCTTTAGGGAAGTCTGGAGTAACAGGAATTGAAACTTTGTATGAACCAAGGTTCTTAAGAGTTCCGCTTGTTTTTTCAATTACTTCAGAAGCGTTGTCCCATGAAATAACTGTACTTACTTCTTTTAAGCCCAATTCAGAAACTGCTGTAATTTCATATACATTTCCTGCTTCAGGATTAATTTCTGCACCTGGAACATATTCAGCTGAGTCTTTACCGGCAACTAAAGTACTATTTTCGAATGATGGAACTTTTCCTTTTGAAACAATCTGAACTACAGAAGGATTTCCTGCAACATCATTTTCATCAATACCAGTTACTGTGATTTTGTGATTTCCTACATTAAGATCAGAAGCTTTACCCAAAGAAACATAGAATGTACCTTTTGTTTCCTGAATAATTTCTTCACCGTTATCAAGAACAACCTTAACTGATTTTACACTGTCGTCATCTGCAACAATACCACGAACAAAGATTTCTTCATCATCGCCGTTGTAGATTTTGTCTGCGGCTGGTTCAGAAATTGTAACTACAGGTTTGTCATCTTCCTGATTAAGAGAAATATTTTTTGATACATCAACATCGTTTCCGGCTTTATCGCGGGCATGAATTGTGAATTTTCTTGATTTTTCTTTTACTGCACCAATTGTATCTACAGTAACAGCCCAATATGGGTTACCAGGAATCAAATCAAATTCACCACTCTGATCGCCAAAGTTCCATGAAAGATTTGTAATACCGATTGTATCTTTTGCGTAACCTGCTACTGTAAATTTACCGTTTACAACATCATCATCAGATGGATAAACGATTTTTACATCAGGTTTTGTATTATCAATAAAGTAAAGGAAAGAATAAATACCTTCAGAAGTAGCTTTATCTACTGCTTTGAACCAGATTACAGAAGGACCGTCTGCATATTTTCTGGTATCTACAGAGAAGCTGAATTCGTTTTTCTTTGAAAGAGAAACTGGATAGTAAGTTCCGTTTTTGTTACCAATAGCATAAGAAAGTTCTTTAATTCCGTTACCATCAGTTACAACACCTTTAAAGTTTACATTTCCAGAAACAAGAAGACCCATTTTCATAGATTCATCTTCACCAACAACAATTGTCTGAGTTTTATCTTTCAACTCATTCAAAGTTGTAAGTGGCTGACGACGGTCAAGCTGCCATTCAACTTTTACAGGTGATTTATTTGGATCTTTTGGTCCAATTGTACCATTAATATCAGTTGTAATTACTTCAATAGTATGAGGACCTTCTTCCAAAGTTGTAGTATCAAGATAGTAAGACCAGAATTCTGTACCGTCAGCAACTACTGTGCGTTCATTTTCTGTTCCTTTATCAAGAAGAAGTTCTACCTTTGCAACACCATCATCATCTACTGCTGTACCGACAATGTTAAGGTTTCCTACTACTCGCATACCACCGATTGGGTTAGTAATACCTGGTACTGGAATATCTGAATCAGGATCAACATAAATATTGAATGGTCCTTCAACAAATTCATTTCCACCAAGGTCTGTAGCAGTAATCATAATGTTGTACTTAACAGCCTTATTCTTAGTTTTACCTTCAAGGTCAAACTCTTCCTGCCAGCTGTTGATGTTCTCTACATCTTTTTCATCAATATCGCCTTTACCATGGGCAAAAACTGAGAGTGATAAAAGTGAAAGAATAATAAATAAAAGTCCTTTTTTAAGCTTCATCTTTCCTATACTCCTTTTATTCAAAAAAATATACCTTTACTCTTTACTTATCGGCATATATCCCGTACTTTATGAGTAAAATCTTCAAAAAACGCATAAATTAAGGTTATTTATGGATAGTACGTCGTTATATACTTTACAACTAATTGTTGATAAAAGCAAAAAAATTGTTTTCTTTGGTGGTGCAGGAGTTTCTACAGAATCTGGAATTCCTGATTTTAGAAGTGTTGATGGACTTTATAATCAGGAATGGGATTACCCTCCTGAACAGATAATCAGTCACAGTTTCTTTATGGATAATCCTGTAGAGTTTTACCGGTTTTATCGTGCAAAGCTTTTACTCAACGGAATTAAACCAAATGCGGCTCATTACAAACTGGCAGAAATGGAACAAAAAGGAAAGCTTACTGCCGTTGTAACTCAGAACATTGACGGGCTTCATCAGCTGGCAGGCAGTAAAAATGTATTTGAACTTCATGGAAGCACCCTCCGTAATTACTGCACCTGCTGTCATAAATTCTATGATGATAAGATTATTCGGGAAAGTGCCGGCTCTCCAGACAAATTGCCTCATTGTACGGAATGTGGAGGTCTTATAAAACCGGATGTAGTACTTTACGAAGAAGGACTGGATCAGCAGATTATTGAAGGTGCCATAAAAGCAATTCGTGAAGCAGATACTCTCATAATTGGAGGCACAAGTCTGACAGTTTATCCTGCGGCGGGCTTTGTTCAGGAATTCCGTGGTGATAATCTTGTACTGCTTAATAAATCCTCTACCCCAATGGACAATTACGCATCTCTCGTAATTCACGATTCCATTGGAGAAGTGTTGAGTCAGATTAAGCTTTAATTAGAAATCATTTTTCAGACCAATGCTAAAGCCTGGTACCCAGGAATAACCTGAATGAAGCCAGAACTGTGCATAAAGATTGTTTCTTAAAGAAGAATTTGCCGCCTGACCGATGTTTGGGGTTATTCCCAATTGCACATTAGTATAGAAGAAAACATAAGGTTTTAATTCTCCTTTAGAAATCTGATTAACATATTCTGTAATGTGAAGGAATTTCCAGCTGGAATCACCTGTAGCTTCATCAGTAAAGAAACCGACTTTTGCACCAACCGAAGTATAAAAACTGTTGGCAAATAAAATTGGAATTCCAGGTACAGCTTTTTGAATCTGAGAACCATAAAGAATAATTTCTGTATCAATAGAAACCAGAGAAAAATCCGGTTCATAACCAAACCATGCATCATAAGGATTAGATGTATTAAAGAGGTTTGCAGAAATTCTTGCCGGAAGATTATAAACTCTATTCTGTCTGCTTTTTACTGGCAGAAGATGAGGAATATACACAGTAAAGTTTAAAAACAAATCTGCAGGAGCTGAATATTCAACAGAAGGTTTTTCCAGTGTTCCGTTGTAAGAATTCACAATTCCCGAAGAAACTGAAAATCCTTTGTATTCATAAAGACCAGAATCAGAAGAATAAAGAGTTGAATAGCTTAATCCCAGCTGATTATAAGCAAAAAGATATTTTGTATCGCTGTGAGGAGCTCCGTAACCAAAAGGCAAATCTTCATAAGGTTCAGGTATATAATTCAACTTTCCGTAAGAAACATTTGCAATATCCGAAAGAGTTATACGGCCAATTTTACCTGTATACAGTCTTGAAGAAAACTGTGCATCGCCGGCAACCTGCTTAAAACCATTTTTATCAAATTCTATCTGACTGCTGAGAAAATAAGCAAACAGATTAGTGTCTGTACCACCGGTAAGAGAGACTCCCACTGCCCCGGAATTGGTTGCCACACCGTAGCCTGCAGAGATAGACAAAAGATTATCTCCCCAAGGATTAGAAGTTACATAAGTTAATCCAAATGGCAGACCGTAAGATACCGGAAATTCTCCGTAAGTAGTAGAATTTAATTCAGAGACAGGAAGAAGCGTTCCCTGTTTATAGTAATTCAAAGGATTGTATTTTATAGAGTTTTCCAGAAGAGAAATCCTGCTTCCTTCAATTTCTTTTTTTTCGGTGAGTGGAGAATCTGCGGTTTTGTTTACAGAAGATAATTTATTTTCGGCAGGGAGCTTTTCTGTATCTGCAAAAAAATCTTCCTTACCACAAAGAATACGATTATCACGATAGAACTGACCAATCCAAACAAAAGGGACAGAGTAATTTGAAGAAACTGCAAATTCTCCCGCAACAGGAGTAAATACACCGCCAGAAATATCTGTTTTCTGAAGATAAAAACAGTTTTCTTCAATATTAAAAGTTCCAAGACGAGGCATTGTTCCGGGTTTTGTCCAGGAGAAGTAGATTTTTCCCTGTGAGTAAGAAAGCTGACGGCAGTTCATTTTTTCATAAGGCAGAACATATTCATTTTTCAGGTTTCCAGTAAAATCGGACTCACAGAGAGAATAATTCAGACCATCTTTTTTTAGCCAGACGAAAGTGTCAGAGTCAATTGCAAGATTTGTAAAACTCAGTGGATATTCATTCAGAGCACATTTGATTTCAGAAGTCAGTTGGGCCGAAGAAATCTGATTTTTTTCCACTATCAGTTTGTAAATCAAAATTGAATTATTCTGCCCCTGAAACTTATTGCAGACAAAATAGTAATCTGATTTATATGGAATAATTGCAGGAGTTTTAAGTCCGGTTTCTGTCAGCTCAAACCATTTTTTTGCACCAAAACTGTATATTTTAATTTTGCTTTTTACCGCACCAGAATTACTGTTAAGATATTCCGCCGCCAGAAATTCACCATCCGAAGAAAGACTTACGCTCTGTAAACCTCTCTGCTGAAACAATCGCACCGGCTTTTTTCCATCCTCCGCTACATAAACGCTGGAAGAAGTTGAATCCATATAAACCAGCTTTTTTCCGCCGGCAGAAAGAGACTGATACAGCGAACCTTTACCATTTTCAATAGAAGATTTTGAAGTTTTTGATGAATCACCAGCTTTATTCAAAGCAAAATAATCTAAAGCAATTCCATCTTTAACAGGATCTGCAGGAATAGCAGGAACAGCACAGCTGTCATAAAATCTTCTCCAGGCTTCTTTAATTTTTATTCCGTAAACCTTTTTAAACAAAGTTCCTGTAGTAAGTGCCTTGTGATTTATTGCCTTGTACCAGAACAAAGCATATTTTTCCATTCCAAAATTTGTCTGAAGCCACTGATCAAAAGCAGCATTAAAATAGTAGAAACTTCCCATTGGATAAGCATCAGAAGCACCCTGAACATCAGCATAAGCAGGAAACAACCCCTCCAATTTTGCCTGTTTAACCATGTGCTTTGCATATTCATTATTTAGACGGCCTTCCCCTGCAAGACTTTCACTGGTTACTGTAGCGCCTTCTGCCCACCCGGAAGTAATCATATCAAAAGAAAGAGTTAATCCGTCTCCAAAGATTTTAGAAACTCTTTTTAAACTTTCATCTTTAAGATTATAAGTTACGGCATGGGTAAGTTCATGACGGAAGGTAGAAAGGAAAGTTTCAGAAAAAACATCCAGTGAATCTGTAATTCCTGTATCGTACAAAACAATGCGGTTATATGGATAACTTGTCCAATAAGCATTCATATTTTCTACTGCAGGTGTAATAACTACAGGCATTCTGAAGTAAGGTTCTGTTTCGTAAAGTGCAGTAACTTCAAGACAAACCTGATCTGCTCCTTTTGCAAGTATTTCGGCAGCGGTTGCAGAAGTTTCGGGATAAATAATATCAAACCACTGAGTTTTTAATACTTTAAGATTTTTTTCTCCTGCCATAACTCCGCCATATGCTGAAAGCTTGGACAGACTTACCACAAGAATGAGAATAAATAGAAGATTTTTTTTGTTTTTCATAAGATTCCCCTGCTTAGTTGAGCAAAATAAGATTAGTAGTGAGGAGGTTTTCTGTTTGGAATATCAGAATCAAGAGAATCTACCATTTCGTGAATTTTTTCTACCATCAGACGGTTTTCTTTTCTCAGTAATTCAATAGTTTTTGCCTGTTCAACGGCAACCTGCTGAACCTGATTCATAAAATCTTCCAGATAAGAAACTTTAATTTCCAGCTGTGTGATTCTTTCTTCCTGATTTTCTAAAACGGACTGATTCTGCTGATTTTCACTCATAGTAAATTCCTTTTGCAAATTCTTTCTATAAAGAATGATGCATTTTACCACAAATGAATGTCTGTTTGAAGATTTGTGAAAAGTGAACTGGTTGTTGGAATTGAATTATTTTCTATAATAAACGGATTTGCGGAAGCTACTGCCAGAAGTCTGGTGGCTTTACGGAAAATTGTCCTGTATTCTTTTGTAAAATCTTTTACGCTCTGAGGAATAAAAACAACCGCTGCCGGAAGCTTCACCATATCTTTTATTTCTTCAAAGGCCTTACATTGAATTTCCGGATTTTTTTCCAGAAGATTTACAATTACACTGCCCGCCTCAAATCTTACTTTTGAGTCATACAAAAAAGGACACTGACCGTAATCTGTCATTGCCCCGGACTGTTTAAGTGCCCAATAAAAAGAAAGTATATTTTTAGTCAGCGAGTCCTGCTCAGAAATTGAAGATTTTATTCCGCAGATTCTTACAAAAGGGACAGAGTAAATTGTTTTTCCCATAACAAGAAGTGTATTTTGACATTATTTTATTGTCAAATTTCCTATTCTAAGAGGAATCTTATCTATTTTCCCCCTCTTACAAGTGACTAAATCTCTTATTTTGTTATAAACTGAAAGTATGAATATTAGAAAGTTTATTATTTTAATGGTCATGTCTTGCTGCATTTCATCCATGTACGCTGATTACATCCGTTGTGAAACTGCAGACGTAAAGGCAAAAGCATCGGTTTCTGCAAAAACCACTGCAACATTAATCTACGGAGATGAGATTACTGTTCTTCAAGAAAAGAAGAACTGGAAAGAAGTAAAATCAGTAGCGGATCCATCAATAAAAGGCTGGGTTCCTGCTTCTTCTATAACAGCAAAAAAAGTTTCATTCCGTGGAAATCAGAATTCCGCAAACGCAAAAGAACTTGCCCTGGCCGGAAAAGGTTTCAACACAACTCTGGAACAGACATATGCTGAACAGTCTGATATGGACTTTTCTCAGGTAGATGCTGTTGAACAGAACATTCCTTCAATGGAAACAGTTTTCGACTTTATTAAATCTGGAAAACTTAAAGAAACTTACAAGGAGGAAGAATAATGAAAAAAGTACTTCCTGTAGTTCTTTCTACTCTTCTTGCTGTTTCCCTTACCTCATGTATGAGTTCTGGCGAATTAGCAAGTTTTATTATTGGCGAAATCATTGATGACACAATTTCTCGTTCCATTGGCGGTGATACTTATCAGCCTTCAGTAGATTACGAAGAAATTATTACTTCAAATATCATTAATGTAACAACAACTCTGGAAAGCATGGAAGATGAATATTCTCCAGAAAATAATTATTACCTGGGTCGTTGTGTTGCTGCTTCTATTGAAGATCAATATCCATTGTATACAGATGCACCAATCACTACTGCGTACTTAAACTATATCTGTAATGCAATTGTAATTAACTCTGACCAGCCAACTCTGTATAAAGGATACTTTGTTGGAATTATGGATACAGACGAAATTAATGCTATGGCTACTCCTGGCGGACACATCTTTGTAAGTAAAGGTTTGATTAGAGCGGTAGATTCTGAAGATGCTCTTGCTGCAGTAATTGCTCATGAAATCGGACATATTCAGTGTGAACACAGTATTACTGCTATTAAAGCAAACAGAACAACAGAAGTAAGTCTTCAGGCTCTTGGTAATGTAGTAAAAACAATCAGTATTGAAACTGCAAGAAATGACAAAAATCTTCAGATGCTGGGTATTTCTGGAGAAGAATTCTCAAAAGTATTTGATTCTCTTGCCACTTCCGTTAATTCAGCCGTTTCTACTCTTGTAAACACAGGTTTCTCCCGTGATCAGGAATTTGAAGCAGATAATAAAGCTCTGGAACTTATGAACAATGCCGGCTATGACGTTGGCGGTATGAGAGACATGC
>JAKSTK010000031.1 GCA_024402615.1 Treponema sp. | reverse complement strand
TTCTGACACATATGAACCATACCAGACTTTCTTTAACGCAAAGGCTTCCGAAATCCTTAAATTTACAGGACTTCACAAATTTGACCTTTTACTGCCAGAAAAAGACAAACCAGAAGAAAAGAAAGCTCCTGCTACAACAAAAGCAGCACCTCCACAGAAAGGTATTAAAGATTCAACTGTAATTACAGGTCTTAAAATTCTTGATCAGATGTTCCCACAGGCAGGTTTTGCAAATCTTGAAGAACATCCGGACTTGTATCCTTATTTCCAGCCAATTTATCATTTTGCGGATGGTTTTAATCTTCTTTCGCCAGAAAATCCAATGCAGATTATTATGGTTTTACAGAGAATTATTGAAGACTGTCTCCAGGGTTGCCGTAACATTAAATTCGTTATTCCAGAAAATGCAAAATCTGGAACAGAAACCATTTTAAATGTAATGGATGACTGGTCTGCTTACCGTGAAGAAACCTTTGAAACCCTCTACTGTGGTCCACTTTGCGATTTAGCAAACTCAATTTACTCACAGCCTGATTTTGATAAAACTCATATCGGTAAAAAAACAATTACTTCCCTGCTCTGGCAGATAACTTATCACTTCCTGCCAAACTTTAAATTTGATCAGCTTCTGCTGGAACACCCTGCAGATGAAAGTAAATACAGACCTTTGTTCCACCGCACAGACTTTGCAAGAAAATATCTTACTCTTGTTATTAATGAATGTGACCAGCAGGCAAAAACCCGGGGCGAAACAAAAATCATTCAGAACCCATGGGAACACTATAAGTTTGATATTGCAAATCCTGTTTCCATGCGCCTTGATGTTTTACTTGGAGCACAGAACAAAACAGCAAATACAAATGCAACTAATGCAAATCTCTTAAAATATACTTTATGTTTTATGTCTGTACTGGACTGGTTTATCAACAACCCTGGAAGCCCTGCTTACGACACTGATCCAATGCATATTTACCGTATTTCTCCGGAAGATGGTAAACCTCAGTTCCATGTAAAAGAACGCAGCGACCAGAAAGCATTATTTGCACAGGCAATTAAAGACAGCTATCAGAAGAAGGCAAAATAGAATATGCAGAATTCGTTTATCGAACAGGCTTGTAAACCAGACACCGAAAAATGGGAAACAGCCATTAAAAGAGAAATTCCTTTGTACGGAAGAAATAATGATATTCGTACAGATTTCGAACGTGATTATACACGCCTGCTCCATAGCGAAGCATATCGCCGTTTAAAACACAAAACACAGGTTTTCTATGCTCCTCACAATGACCACATTTGTACAAGAATGGAACATGTAGGTCATGTAGCATCAGTTGCATCAACAATCGCAAAATATTTAGGATTAAACGACCAGCTTGCCAGTGCAATTGCCATTGGACACGATATTGGTCACGCCCCTTTTGGGCATCACGGTGAAGATTGTCTTAACAGCCTTTTAAAACAGGAAGAAATTCCAAATGCACCAAAAAAGTTCTGGCATGAACGAAACAGTCTTTTCTTTGCAGATTATATTGAAACTCTTCAAGATCCAAATGGCATCCACCAGCCCCTTAATCTTACCTACGCAGTTAGAGACGGATTAATCTGTCACTGCGGCGAAATAGACCAGCAGGGAATTAAGCCACGGGACAAAGCCATTGATTTGTATTCAATAAAAAGACCAGGAATTGTACAGCCTTACACCTGGGAAGGCTGTATTGTAAAACTTTCCGATAAAATCTCATTTTTAGGCCGTGACATTGAAGATGCCCGTGCTTACCACATTCTAGATATGACCTCTTACCGACAGTTAAGAGAAATTGTTGGCTCAACTTTAGGCTTTGAACGAAAAGGTGCCCATGCCCTCCGCAGTGGAAAAGCTGTAAATACCACAGTTTTAATTAACGATATGATCGTTGATTTATGTGAACAGAGTTCACCAGAAAATGGACTTTGTTTCTCGGAAGAATATTTTAAATTTATTATTGAATTAAAGAAGTTCTGTTTTGCAAATATTTATAACCACTGGAGACTGGCAGAATTTGCTGTTTATGCAGAAAATATTATCAAAACTCTGTACAGAACTTTAATGAAGGCACAGGTATTTGTTAAGAACGGAAGAACCAGTCAGGTGCTGAAAGTCTATCCAAAGCTCTGCTCTACTTTTGAAGAATGGCTCATAAAACATTCAAATTACAGACCATACTCCACAGAAAAGCACAACTTTGTAGACAAAAAGCAGATTCTTCACTTTAACACACAACAGGTATTCGATGTAAATGACAACGAATCCTACATCAAGTGTGTAATTGAATATATATCTGGAATGACAGATCAGTTTGCCATCCAGGTATATGAAGAAATAATTACTTTCTAAACTCGGTGCATTGCACTGAATACTTTTTCACTCATAATGTTGATTTCAACGCCCATCTCTTCTGCCATCTTTGACATAGCATTACGAAGATCATCAATTGCGATATCAGCATTTGTGAGTTCAGCCATCATCATCATTACAAAGTTACCAGACAAAATTGTCTGAGTAATGTCGATAATATTAATTTTATGTTCAGAAAGGTATGTTGAAACCTTAGCGATAATACCTACTTTATCAGATCCTACTACAGTAATAATTGCGTTCACAGGAAGCTCCTTATTTTACTAATATATTTTAATTAAAAATTGTTACCTAATGTTGCTGCCATTACAGCTTTAATTGTGTGCATACGGTTTTCTGCTTCATCAAAAACAACAGACTGTTTTGATTCAAATACTTCGTCTGTTACTTCCATTGCATCAAGACCGAATTTGTCATGAATTTCCTTTCCAATTTTTGTATTCAAATCGTGGAAAGAAGGAAGATCATGCATAAAAATTGCAGTTGGTTTTGCCTGTTTTAAAACATCCATATTTACCTGATATGGTCTTAAATCAGCAATTCTTTCTGCCCAGATTTCATCAGGTTCACCCATTGAAACCCAAACATCTGTATAAAGAATATCTGCATCTTTTGTTGCTTTTGCTACATCACTTTCCAAAGTAATTGAACCACCGCTTGCCTGGCACCATGGCTGACATTCAGCAATCAATTCTTTTGAAGGGAAATATTTTTCTGGAGCACAAAGTGTAAGATTTACACCAAGCTTTGCACAAACAATACAAAGTGAATTACCAATGTTATAGCGTGCATCTCCGTAATAAACCATTTTAAGACCTTCAACCTTACCGTAATGTTCACGAATTGTAAGCATATCAGCAAGCATCTGAGTTGGATGATATTCGTTTGTTAAACCGTTCCATACAACAACTCCAGAATATTTTGCAAGATCTTCTACGAGAGTCTGTTCAAATCCGCGGTATTCAATACCGTCAAACATTCTTCCCAAAACTCTGGCTGTATCGGCAATACTTTCCTTTTTACCAATCTGACTGCCTTCAGCAAGATAAGTTGTACACATTCCGAAATCATGTGCAGCAACTTCAAAGGCACAGCGGGTACGAGTACTTGTTTTTTCAAAAATCAAGGCAATGTTTTTACCACGGTGGATATCAACAGGAATACCTTTCTTCTTTTTTTCTTTCAAATCAGCTGCCAAATCCAGCATGTATCTGATTTCTTCAGGAGTAAAATCCTTTAATGTTAAAAAATTGCGTCCTTTAAGATTCATAAAGCACCTCGTACAATTGTTATAGGAAAGCATAATTATAATAGATTTGTTTAAAATAATAAATAGGAAAACTTTTCAATGATACACCGAATGCTTTCCTATTAATTTTATTTACGGATTAGGCGTCAATTTCATAAGCAAGATGATGAACAATAAAGTCTTTACGTTCTGGAGTATTTTTACCCATATAGAATTCAAGAACTTCAGGAACATTTTTCAAGCTCTGAATAGAAACTGGAGTT
The DNA here is from genome assembly GCA_024402615.1 of Treponema sp. Lineage (GTDB taxonomy): Bacteria > Spirochaetota > Spirochaetia > Treponematales > Treponemataceae > Treponema_D. The sequence goes on along the minus strand of JAKSTK010000031.1, from coordinate 15,464 downwards.
AAATGCATACCTTTATCTTCTGACTCCCCTTCTTTACGAGGGAAAATAAACTGACCGAATTCAGAAGGGTTAATTTCTCCTAATCCTTTGAATCGTGTAACTTCAGCACCACGCATTTTTGCCAGCTCTTTATCACGGCTTTCTTCTGAATAGCAATAAACTGTTTTCTGTTTATTTCTTACACGGAATAATGGTGTTTCAAGAATATATACATGACCACTAAGAATAAGTTCTTCAAAATAAAGCAGCAGATATGTCATTACCAGATTACGAATATGGAATCCATCATTATCGGCATCGGTTGCAATAATAATTTTATCGTAACGCAAACCTTCAATATCTTTTTGAACACCAAGACTGAAAGTAAGATTCTTAAGTTCTTCATTTTCAAACAAAGCAGACTTTTTACGGCCATACATATTTTCTGGTTTACCGCGCAAACTGAAAATTGCCTGATAAGAAACATCACGGCTTCCTACCATTGACCCAGTCGCAGAATCACCTTCGGTAATGAAAATCATTGAGTTTTCACCTTTCTTTCCATCCTGTAAGTGATAACGACAGTCCTTAAGCTTTTTAATCTTAAGCATTACAGATTTTTCTGCTTCACGAATCTGTTTTGCAGTTACAGAGTTAATTTCATCTCGAGCTTTCTGGTTTTTAATGATTTTATCTTCCAGAGCGCCGGCAACATCCGGATTATGACGAAGCCAGTCATCAACCGCAATCTGAACCTCTTTTTCGATTGGTCCACGAATTTCTACGTTACCAAGTTTATTTTTTGTCTGAGAAGTAAACATTGGATTATCAAGTCCAACCTTAAGTGCACAAACAAGACCACCTGTAACATCTTTTTCGTCATAATTCTTTTTAAAGAAGCTGTTAACCCCCTTTGTAAAACCACTTAAGAAAGAAGTAACATGAGTACCACCGTCATCTGTACTCTGTCCGTTTACAAAAGAGAACACGCATTTTTCAAGAGATGCAGTATGAGTTAAAACAAACTGAAGATTTTCTCCCTGATAATTAAAAAGTTTATACAGAGATTTACTTGTTCCACCCATTTCGTTTACAAGAAGATCTTCAATACCGTTTTCACTGTAATATTCTGAACCATTACATTTAATTGTTAATCCAGGATTCAAATAAGCATAATTCCAGAGTCGTTTTTCAACATACTCCATATTAAATTCATACTTTCCGAATACTTCTACGTCTGGCTCAAATTCAAGGAAAGTTCCGTTCTGTACACCAGGTTTTGCGGCAGTCAGGTTAGAAGAAATCTTTTCACCTTTTTTGAATTCAACCACAGCCATTTTTCCATCACGGATAGAAGCAGCCTTAAAGTAAGAAGAAAGAGCATTGGTAGCTTTAATACCAACCCCGTTCATACCAATTGCCTGTTTAAATACAGAGTTATTATATTTAGCACCAGTATTTACATTTGAAACACAATCCTCAAGTTTTCCAAGAGGAATACCTCGACCATTATCACGGATTTTTACACGGCCTTCTTTAATTTCTACAAGAATTGTTTTACCAAAACCCTGTGAAAATTCATCAACCGAGTTATCAATACCTTCTTTTAAGAGAATATAAATACCGTCGTTTTCATTAGAACCATCACCAAGAGAACCAATATACATACCAGGACGAAGACGAATATGTTCCAGTCCTTCCAGATGCTGAATTGAATCTTCGTTATATTCTGCAGTTCCGGCAGCAGCCTTTACGGTTGGTTTAGCCGCAGGTTTTACAGGAGCAGCAGACTTAACAGGTGCCAGTTTTGCAGATACAGCAGGTTTAGCAGCCGAAGTCTTTACCGCAGCAGGTTTTACAGCTGTTTTTGCAGTTGCGGCAGGTTTAGCAGCTACAGTTTTAGCGGCAGTTGCTTTTGCAGTCGCAGTGGTTTTAGTTGTGGCAGCAGATTTTGCTGTTGTAGTCGTTTTAGTTGTTGCAGCAGTCTTTACAGTTGATGCTGGTTTTGCGGTTGTTTTTGTTGCAGTGGCAGCAGATGCTTTTGCCATAAGAGATGATTTAGCCGCAGGTTTTGCAGCAGATGCTTTAGTAGCCGCAGATTTTTTTGCTTCATCTGCAGTTGATTTAGTTGCCATATACTTTTCCCCTGGGAAATAAAATTCCCTACCCTTTGTATAGTATAACTTAAAATTTCAATATTTCAAATACCAGCAAAAAAATTAATCTTTGCTGGCAGTACATTTTTTACTATTCTTTTATACGGCTGTCAATTTTCAGAACAGTACCATCGGCAGCATAACCGATTACAATGTAATATTCATCTTTTTCAACTCCTGCAACTGTATAAGAAAGATATTCATCTTTTTCAAACTGTGAAGGAATTACAATTTCCGGAGCACTTTCCGAACCATATCGTTCCCATTTCTGAATATCAGAACCATAATCTTTTTCTGCAGAAAGTGTATGAATAAACACCGGCTGATTAGTTACAACCTGAATTTTATTTCCGTTATTACCAATAAAGAAATCTGGAGTTACTGCTTTATTTAAATTGAAAGCTTTGTATCCATTATCCATATATTTGTAAGAAACTGTTCTGTAATCTTTCTGGTTAGAACCATATGAACTTTCATCCAGAACATATTCAATTCTTCCAAAATAACAGTCATCACTATCAACAGTAAAATGAGTTTTTACAGTTCTTCCATTATTCTCTGTTTTATAGGAAGCTCCGTACAATTCTTCATTAATCCATTTATAAGTATTACAGAAAAGTTTCTTATTGCCGGAAACCGGAACATTCAAACCAGCAGGTAAATCAAAATTTTCAATCCAGGTATAGTTCATTCCATTTTTTTCCAGTGAAATGTCTGATTTTTCTGCATAAGCAAAATTTACCGGTCTGTGATACAAAGCCCAGTTTTCATGAGAATCAAAAGTACGGATAAATAATTCGTATCTTTTTTCAAACTCAAATTCAGATATAGGAGTTTCTACAATCTCTCCTTTAGGAAAATATAAAGGCATAACAACAGACATATTTCCCCGTTCCTCAATAATTTCTTCTTCCGTCATAAATTCATAAAAAGAATTATATGCATCCGGAAGTTCTCCGTACCAGTATTCATATAAAATACCGCCATTTTCTTCATCAATCAGAGGGGCGTCATCTTCATTTTTCTGCCACAAACCAAATTCCAGATCATTAAAGAAATTACTTTGGCAATACCGTTCAATAACAGGTGGAGTATTATCCACAACATCAAAAGAAGCAGAAGAAGCTCCTGACAAATAAGTATTCTCTACATATTCCTGCTCTCCATTATCTATATAGGCGATATTAGTTTTTCCATTTTCTTCATATTTATTTTCTGTAAACTGACCTTTTTCATCAGACTGAAGAATAGAAAAAGCATAAAAAGTCTTTCCATCTGCTACAACAGAAAAATCATCTGTAAAATAATATTGTTCTACAGGAGAAGAACCTCTCTGCCGGCTGTAAACTTTAATAACGGAATAAGAATCTGATTTCTGATTTTTCTCTACATGAAGTGAAATAACCTTTGAATTACGCTTGCTTTCTGTAACTTTTACATTTTTGATTGTAATATCAGAAGCAGCACCACCCGATGCCAGCATTTTTTCTTTCTTGAAATTATTTCCTGCAAGACAAATATATGAATCATCAGATATTTCTTTTACTGCAAACTGAATAATATCTGTAAAACTCTCTTTTGAATCTTTTGTATCATCCGGTTCACTTAAGTTTGCACCTATTTTATAAGAATCTTCCCAGTGGAATCTGTAAAAATTACCTCTATCAATATCATATCTAACCAGCGAATTAATATTAAATCCATACTTTTCAAATTCTACAGAAGGAATCAAACCACTAGTGATACTTGGTATATAGCCGAAATAATATTCTCTTTTAATTTCACCAAGATAAACCGGACAACCTGGAATAATCACAGGAATTTCTACTTCATTTCCCGATAAATCTTTTACAACCATTGTTACTTCAGCCCCATCCAGAACATTTATTCCAGGAAGAGTTACTTTCAAAGCACCTGATGCAATCAAATAATTATTTAAAGAATTACAACCATCATGATCTTTCAATCCATAAAGATCTTCTTCTCTAAGAAATTCCATACATTCTTCATCAAAATCTGCAATAGTATTACCAATCAAATAATATGCTCCAGGTTTGAAAAATTCTTTACTGTCTATATATGAGAATTTTACTCCATCAAGAATTTTTCCCTGTTTATTCTTAAACTGAATATTAAGATGCTGAATATCAGTATTTCCAGTATAAACACCATCCAGATACAGCCATTTATCATATAAATCATCAAGAATATAGAAATTATAATCTCCAGTATCCCCTTTTACAGATGTAAATGGAGCAGCACCAGAAAGAATTTTTAATGAACAGGTTTCAGGATTTCTTTTATCATAAATAATTGAGCGTGTAATTATATCAGCAGCATTGTCAGTTTTATCAAAAGCTATAAAATCTAAAGTATAAACACTACAACTGTCTTTAAAATTGGAATGAGTTATAAGGGCTAATTCATTAAAATCTACCTGAAACAGAGTTTCATAATACCCTTCTTCGTTATCCACCGCATTAAAATCACTGTAAAAACCATTTGTAAATTTTTCGCCAGTATATATTTTCCCTTCAACATCCTGAACAGGATTTAAAATATAGCGTACAAAATTTGCCCCGGAAACTGGATCATAAACCTTTGCATAAACCCAGACATCACTTGTTACATTTTTTTCTACAACATCCAGATTATCGTAATTCCAGTATTCGTATCCCATTTCCGAAAGAAGATTATTTCCCTGAAGAGCATCTTCCTTTGTTTTTGCAACATTAAAAGTTATGATTTCAGGAGCTTCCGAATCAGTTTTATTATTTAAACGGTAAGCCCAGCTATAATCTTCCAGTGCAAATTTTATACCATCACTGCCTTCAAGTTCTTTATAAACTGTAAAGATTACATCACAGTAAGAGCCGGTAAATTCTGGTGGAAAATTTCCGGAAAGCTTTACTGTTTTGAATGAATCATAAAATTGTATTGAGCTGTAATTCTCTGTAAAATCACTTCCACCGCTGGATTTTGCAGAGAACTTAAAAGTATCAGGATTAACAGGTTTATTAAAATTAATTACAACCGGCATATCTCTGTTTACTCCGGCATTAGAAAATACCGGCGACATAGAAGTTATTTTTAATGGATTAGACTGACTCTGAAACTGAATAATATCTTCAATATCCTGTTTTAAACCGCTTCCGCCAAGAAAATTTTCACAACCGGTAAAAAGAACACTGGAAATAGAAAGAAATGCAAATAATAAAATTAAACTTTTTTTCATAAAACTCTCCATTTTTTAAATCACTTATTAATAAAGTATAATACTACTCGCAAAAAAATCTAGTTGTAAGGCCTTAAAACAAAAAAAAAGACTGCCGAGAAAGGAGGAAATCGGCAGTCTTTTGACGTTAAATGAATTCTGTATTATTAAGTTCTATAAGTACTAGCGCTCATCATCGAACACTAAAACAACCATTCAGCAGAGAAATAGTTACAAAAAAAATAAAAAAAATTCAATTTTCTACTATATTTTAGTCATAAATTGTAAAAAGATATAAAATTTGGTAAACTGTTGCTTATGGTAATATCTTCTATTGATTTGAAAAACGGACATGTTGTTCAATTAAAGAACGGCAAAGAACTGGTACTTCAGCGTGATGACGCTGATGCTCTTATTCATCAGTTTGATATGTATGGTGAAGTTGCTGTAATCGACCTTGATGCAGCCCTGGGAAATGTAGACGCTAAAGGTAACACAGTTAACACTCCATTACTCAAAAGTCTTCTCCATCACGGAAATGTTCGTACTGGCGGTGGAATTAGAACAGTAAAAAGAGCACGGGAATTAATCAGCCTTGGTGCCGAAAAAGTAATTATTGGTTCTGCTGCATGGAAATCAAATCCAGCAGAAGGTGAATCTGTATTAAACGAAGACTTCCTGAACGAACTGGCTGCTGCTATTGGTAAAGACCGTATTATTATTTCGGTTGATGCTATCAATGGTAAAATTGCTGTAAAAGGCTGGACAGAAACTGTAAACATTCCTTTAGTTGAAGGTGCAAAACAGGCAGAAAAATTCTGTTCAGAACTTCTTTTCACTTGTGTAGAAAAAGAAGGCTGTATGCAGGGAACTAACATGGATTATGTTAAAGAACTCCGCAATGCAGTCCATTGTCGAGTTGTTGCAGCAGGCGGTGTTTCTTCTCTTGAAGAAATTGTTGAACTTGAAAAATTACATTGTGACGTTCAGTTAGGAATGGCACTTTATACAAACAAAGTAAATCTTAAAGATGCTTTTATCGGCTGTCTTGATTTTAATAAAACACCTTTAATTCCTGTAATTGCACAGAGTGTAAATGGTGAAGTTCTTATGGAAGGTTATGCTAATGCAGAAGCTTTTGCCAAATCTTTTGATTGCGGAAAATTGACTTTCTGGAGCCGTTCCCGCAATGAACTTTGGACAAAAGGCGATACAAGCGGAAACCACCTTCAGCTGGTAAAAATGCGTGCAGATTGTGACAGAGACACAGTTCTTGCAACAGTAATTCCTGTTGGTCCTGCATGTCATACCGGCTCATGGACTTGTTTTACTTCTGATCCACAGGAAAAATCAAGCATGGGTCGTCTTTACAACATTATTGCAGACCGTTTTGCTAATCCAAAACCAGGCAGCTACACTGCTACACTGGATGCTAAACGTGTTCGCGAAAAGGTTGAAGAAGAAGCAGAAGAATTATGTGAAGCAGACGGAAAAGATGAAGTTATCTGGGAAGCTGCTGATTTAATCTACTTTGTAAACGTTCTTATGTATAAAGAAGGCGTAACCTGGAAAGATGTTTACGACGAATTAGACAGAAGACACAAAGAAAAATAACAAAACACAGAAGGTTATTTTTAATTAAACTGGTAAATATATGATTAAAATTCAGAATTACAACGAAATAGAAAAAGAATTCTTTGAGGGACGTGCATTCGGTGATTCTAACGAAATTGTAGAAGGCGTTCTTAAAGAAGTAAAAGAAAAAGGCGATGCTGCTTTAAGAGTTTATGGTTCAAAATTTGATGTTTCTGTACCAGAAAGCTTTGAAGTTTCACAGGAAGAATTAAAAGCTGCCGCAGAAAAACTTAAGATTAACAACCGCGAAGTATATGATGCAATTGTTTATTCACATGACCTCGCCCTTAAATTTGCTAAATTACAGAGAGAATCTTTTACAGATTTTGAAGTTGAACTGGAAACTGGTATTTTCACTGGTCAGAAAACAATTCCTGTAGAAACTGCAGGATGTTATGTTCCTGCCGGCCGATTCCCATTGGTATCAACTGTAATTATGACAGTAACTCCTGCAGTAGCAGCCGGTGTAAAAAATGTAATTATGTGTACTCCTCCAAGAGTTCACCCTGCAGACCGTACAACTGCCGACAAATCAGGCAGCGGAATCCCAGGAAAAGCATTTACCGGCGGAAAAGCTTATGCTGACGAAGGAATTATGGCCGCTGCCTACATCTGTGGTGTAAATCACCTTTATGCAGTTGGTGGTTCACAGGCAATTGCCGCTATGGCTTATGGAACAGAATCAATTCCTAAAGTTGATGTAATTGTAGGACCAGGTAACAAATTTGTTGCCTCTGCAAAGAAAGCAGTTTACGGAACAGTTGGTATTGATATGGTTGCAGGACCAACTGAAGTACTTGTAATTGCAGACAAAACTGCTAATCCTGCATGGGTTGCCGCAGACTTACTAGCACAGGCAGAACATGATATCGTAGCACAGCCGGTAATGGTTACTACCGACAGAAAATTTGCAGAAAAAGTAAGCGATGAAATTGAAACCCAGTTAGAAACACTCACAACAAAAGCAACAGCCCGTCAGAGCATAGACACTTACGGAAGAATTATTATTGCAGAATCAATGGAACAGGCTGCAGAAATTGCAAACCGCAAAGCTCCTGAACATCTTGAACTTGCAATGGAAGCCGGTGCAGAAAGAGATAAAATAAAAGAACTTGTTCACAATTACGGTTCTTTGTTTATTGGTCACTATGCCGCAGAAGTATTCGGTGATTATGCCGCAGGACTCAACCACACTCTTCCAACCTCCGGTTCGGCAAAGTTCACCGGTGGATTAAGTGTCCGCATGTTCCTTAAAACTGTAACAACTTTACGGGTAGATGAAGGAAAATCTGGTACTGTAAAAAGTGCCGTTGCTTCAGGATACTTAGGCGATGCAGAAGGTTTGGCCGGCCACGCAAAAGCTGCAAGACTCAGAATTACTAAATAAAACGGGATTATTATGATTTTACGAATTACAAAACTTGGTGAAGATATTTTAAGACAGACAGCAGAACCTGTTGCAGAAGTAAATGACGAAATCCGTCAGTTAGCAAACGACATGTTCGAAACAATGATTGAAGCAGACGGAGTTGGACTTGCTGCCCCACAGATTGATAAAAACTTAAGAATGTTCGTTGTAATTGCAGATGACGATGTTCGCCGTGTATTTATCAATCCACAGATTATTAAAACTTCAGAAGAATTATCAGATTACGATGAAGGCTGTCTTAGTATTCCACAGGTTTACGAAACAATCACACGCCCTGCAAAAGTAACAGTCCAGGCCTTAAACGAAAAAGGTCGTCCTTTTACCCTTGAAGCAGACGGTTTACTGGCAAGAATAATCCAGCACGAATATGATCATCTTGATGGTATAGTATTCATTGACCGCGGTGACAAAGATTTTGCAGAAAAAACTACCGCTCAGTTCAAAAAACGTCTTGAAAGAGCAGCAGAAAAAGAAAAGGCAAAAGAAGCTAAAGCAAAGAAAATTGCTGCTAAAATTGCCGCAAAAGAAGCAAAAAAGGCTGCCAAAAACAGCTAATCAAAAAAAGAAATAAATATGAAGATTTTATATGCCGGCAGCCCGGATGCTGCAGTTATTACATTAAAACACCTCCTGGAAAATCAGACAAAATATGGATTTGAAATTGCCGGCGTACTTTCTAATCCGCCTACAGCAAAAGGTCGCCACAAGGAATTAACACCAACTCCTGTTGCCGCTTTTGCTCTGGAAAACAATCTTCCTGTATTCACACCAGAACATCTGGATGCAGAATGTAGAGCCGCTATTGAGCCGTTAAAAGCCGATTTACTTGTCTGCTTTGCTTACGGTCACATTTTTGGACCAAAATTCATGGCAATGTTCCCAATGGGTGGAATAAATCTTCACCCTTCTCTGCTTCCAAAATATCGTGGTTGTACACCAGTTCCTGCTGCAATTCTTAACCGGGATAAAAAAACCGCCGCAACAATTCAAACTCTTTCCGCAAAAATGGACGAAGGTTTTATTCTTGCACAGAAAATTGTAGATTTAGACGGAACAGAAACAAATGAATCACTTTTAAACAACTGTGCAGAAATTGGAGCAGATTTAATCTGTCAGGTGATTCAGAAAGCTGCAGAAAACAATCATTTACCGGAAGGTACAGAACAGCAGGGAGAAGCTTCTTACACACAGATTATTACAAAAGAAGACGGTAAAATTAACTGGACTCAAAGTGCAGCAGTTACAGAAGCAAAGATCAGAGCTTATTATCCTGATCCAGGCTGCTGGTGTATTGAAAAAGAAATGCCCTTAAGAATTCTTAAAGCAGGATTTATTTCCGCTGAAGATGATAGATGCACAAAATATCAGGACGCAGAAAATGGAACAGTTCTGGAATTTATTAAATCGGAAGGTATTCTTGTAAAAACAGGAAGTGGTATTCTGGTATTAAAAGAATTGCAGCGTCAGGGTAAAAAAGCAATGAATTATAAAGACTTTATGAATGGAGCCAGAGATTTCCCTGGAACCATATTAAAATAACAGAATTCAGAAAATCGAGGAATAAGTATGATTAACATGAATGATGAAACTGAAGAAATGACAACAGAACAGACAACTGATCAGACTGTAGAAACTCAGGAAACTGAAGTTACTAAAGCAGAAACTGAATCAGCAGCATCAGAACCAGAAAAAACTGAACCAGCTGTTGAAGATAAACCTAAAAAGAGAACTTCCCGCAAATCAAAAAAAGCAGAAGAATCAGAAACTGTTGAAAATGCAACTCCACAGGAAGCTTCACAGGATAAACCTGCAGAAGAACCAAAGACTGCTTCAGAAGAAAAAACAGAAGATAAACCTAAAGAAAAGAAAAAGTTCAAAATTTCCAGACCAGATTTTTCTGCCTCTTATGAAAAACTTTCTTCAAGCATTCCAGCCTTAGTTATGGTTTGTGTTTCTGCATTTATCTTTATGCTTCTTGTTTGTTTTGCAGTATTCTTTGTATCTGTAAAAGGTGAAGAACAGGTTCTGGTTCCAAATGTAATTGGTAAAAACTGGGATGAAGCCCTTCTTGAATTACAGGCAAAAGAGCTTTATGCAAAAGTTAATCTCCGTTATTCAGATGTTCCAGGAGATGCAGGACAGATTCTTGACCAGAGTCCATCTGCCGGTGCAATTGTAAAAGGTTATTCCCGTGTAAATCTTGTAATCAGCCGTGGTGTTATTATTGATTCGGTTGGTGGTTATGTTGGCCGCAATTTCTCTGAAGTTCAGATGGAATTACAGACAATTTTTGCTGGTCAGACAAAGCCACTTATTATTCTTGAAACCCCAGAATATAAACCAGATTTAGCAGAAGCAGGAACTATTCTTCTTCAGGATCCTGCAGAAGGTTTCAGCATTTCCGAACCAGTCAAACTTCACCTTGTTGTAAGCCGCGGACCAACCTTCGAAAATACTCACCGTCCATATGTTATTGGACAGGATATTAAAACAATGCTTAACACTATGGCTAACAGCAAAATTATCTTTGATATTACTTCACATGAAGCAAGAGAAGATGAAAAACCAGGTACAGTAGTTTCACAGGAAATGATTGAAGACGAATATATTCCTAACTACTCTCGAGTTGCTGTAGAAATGGCTATGCCACCAGAATCAAACAACGATACCATTTCTGGACTTTACCAGTGCAAACTTGACGAATATCCATACACAGTTTCTATGAGACTTGAAGCAGTTCCAACTGAAGGTGCTGCATACAATATTATCGATTTCGAACATCCGGGTGGAAATTTCACTGTTCCTTACACTGTAACAAGAGGAACAACCTTAGTTCTTTATGTTGCAAACAAAGTAAAATCAAGAACCGTAATCGAATAATATTTATTTCTGGAGAAAACTTATGAATAGTCCTCTTATTTGTATGACAGTAACAGGCACAACTCTTGCAGAAGATGTTGCGCTTGTACATAAATATGAAAAATATATCGACCTTGTAGAACTGCGTGTTGATTATCTTACAGAGGACGAACAGCTTTCTATCAGAAAGTTTCCAGCAATGATTAACAAACCCTGCATTCTTACCATCCGCCGCGATATTGATGGAGGTAAGTTCAGCAGTGGTGAATTCTCAAGAACAAACCTTTTTGCAAGAGCCTTATCTTTTGCAAATGAAAATAAATCAAAGAACTTTGCCTATGTAGATTTTGAAGAAGATTACAACATTCCAAGTATTCAGGATGCTGCACAGGCTTTTGGAATCAGAATTATCCGCAGCTGCCACGATATGAAAAAGCCAATTCTTAATCTTCGTGAACGCTGCGAAAAAATGCGCAGAACAGGCTACGAAATTCCTAAAATTGCCTTTATGCCGGAAAATCTCTCCGATGTACTGAATATGTTCGAAGAAGGTTCCAAAATTACCGACTATGAACATATTTTCTGTGCTATGGGAAATGTAGGCTTTCCTTCAAGAATTCTTTCTTCTCTTTCAAATTCATTCCTTTCTTTTGTTTCACCAGAAGAAGTAATTCAGAATACATCAGCTATCGGACATATTGATCCAGTGTCTATTAACAATATTTATAATTTTCATAAGATTAATCATGACACTACCCTTTACGGAATTGCAGGATGGCCATTACTTAAAACTGGCAGTCCAGAAATTCACAACAAAGGTTATCAACAGCAGAATCTTAATGCAGTTTACTTACCAGTAAGAGCACCAGGCATTTCCGAAACAATCGAATTTGCAGACAAAATGAACATCAAAGGAATGTCTGTTACAATTCCACACAAAGAAACTGTAATGCCATTCCTTACAGAAACATCACAGGAAGTAATTCAAATAGGTGCCTGCAACACAATCGTAAAAAAAGATAACGGTTGGGCCGGCTACAACACAGATGCCCCAGGTTTCAGAAGAGCACTGGAAGAATTCCTTGACGGAGAAAAAATCAAACGCAAAAAGGTTGCAGTTATCGGTGCAGGTGGAGCTGCAAAAGCAATTGTTTATGCATTAAAACAGATGGGCGCAAGAGTTTGTATTTTTAATAGAACAATTTCTTCTGCAAAATTACTGGCAGAAAAATATGGTTTTGAATACTGCGCACTTGACCCTTCAAATGTAGAAATTCTTGATGAATATTCAAATCTTATTGTCCAGACAACTTCGGTTGGCATGACTACAGATAGACCTGTAGAACATGATGATCCAATCTGGTTCTACGATTTCCGTGGAAACGAAAGGATTTTTGATATTGTTTATAAACCTGCAATTACTCCAATTATGCAGAGAGCCGCAGAAGCAGGCTGTAAAGTTTGCAACGGCTACAAAATGCTGGAATATCAGGCTTACGAACAGTATAAACTTTTCACCGGAAAAGATTACCCAGTAAATTCTTAATTAAAGAGGATATATATGACACAAGCAGAACAGAAAGTATTAGTTGCAACAACCGCAATTGACACACTCATAGAAAAAGGAAAGATTTTCTCTGGAATGAAAATCGGACTTGGAACAGGTTCCACAGCAATGCCTGCAGTAAAACGCCTTGCAGAAAGAATTCAGAACGGCGACTTAAAAGACATTAAGGCAGTAGTTACTTCTTTCCAGACACAGAATGCCTGCCAGGATTACGGCATTCCAGTTTACTCCCTGAACGATAAAATCATTGGCGGTGAATTGGATTTAGCAATTGACGGTGCAGATGAAGTTGACCCACAGTGCAACTGTATTAAAGGCGGTGGAGCAGCTCATGTACGGGAAAAGCTTGTTGAATACAACTCAAAAGTTTTTGTTGTAATTGCAGACTCTTCCAAATCAGTTTCTACAATTGGTACAAAATTTCCAGTTCCAGTAGAAATCATCGGTGAAGCAAGAATTCCAGTTACAAATGCATTAAATAAACTTGGTGCAACTTGTGTACTTCGCGAAGGAGTTCGCAAATGCGGTCCAGTAATCACAGATAACGGAAACCAGATTCTTGACTGTACTTGGAAAGAACCAATCAATGTTCCAGAATTTGAAGATAAAATAAATGGAATTGTTGGTGTTGTAGAAAATGGTCTTTTCACAAAAAATAAACCAATCGTTTTCATTTCAAAAGAAGACGGTTCAGTAGAAATCAGAAACTTAGACTAATGTTTCCACCCTTCCCGCAAGAAGCAGCCCGTCATTATACTCAGGAATTAATTTCTGATATAGAAGACGGGCTTCTTTATCTAAAACAGATTTCCTCAATAATCAGCAGTGAACGGCAAAATGCAGGTATAATGCTTGGAAGTCTTGTTTGTGCATACAAAAGGGACAGAGTAAACTGTAATTCCACCGATGACAACCATAATGTTGATAACAATAATTTTGTAGAAAAAGTTGTACTACATGCGGTAAGTGGAATTGCAAAACAGCTTAAAATCACAAACCAGCCTGATAATGTTTTCAAATATTCAAAAAAAGGAATAACCCACATTATCGTTCCGTCCATTGCATCTAATCAGGAAGTTACTCAGGCACTTTTAGAAAACGATTCTGCAATTCATACCCTTACAGAAAAAATAAACTCACTTACAAAAAATTCCGCCGAATATGAAAAACTTTTTCGAGAACGCAAAACCCTCTGCGACATTTCACTAAAAAAAGTTTTTTCATTATATAATTTTACCCGTTTCGACGGAAAACAAATCACTCTCAATTCAATAATTTCAAAACACGGCAATCTTCTTCCACCAACAGGAACCGGAGACTGCTGTGCTCCAAAACTTCTCTCTTACGCTTTTGAAAATAATTTGCAACCATTGAGTATGGACGAAGTTTTTTATGGAACAAATACAAAAAATAAAATCAGCGGAAAATCATACGACCCATGCAACGAACGCTGCGGTTATATTCTTCCAGAAATTCTCGGATTAAACATTCTTTACCGGGACAAAGACCTTGTGGTCATAAACAAACAAAGCGGTCTGCTTTCCGTTCCTGGTCGTGGAGAAGATAAAATTGACAGTGCAGAATTCCGTCTGAAAAAATTATTTCCAGAATGCCCTAATCAACCTGCAGTTCATCGCCTTGATATGGAAACCTCCGGACTTCTTATACTGGCTCTTAATCCGGCAGCACATCAAAAATTAAACAAACAGTTTGAAGAAGGCCTTGTACACAAGAAATACGAAGCAATTCTTCAGGGAATTCTGGAAAAAGCCGACGGACTTTCTGTCCCCAAAAATAGCAGCAAAAATGGAATTATAAAACTGAAATTCCGCCTAGATCCCGAAAATCGTCCTCATCAAATATATGACCAGATCAACGGCAAGGAAGGAATCACTGAATATCAGATTATGAATTACCAGAATTACACCACTGCCGATGGTACACTTCATAAAACCACCAGAATAACTTTTATTCCTCACACTGGCCGTACACATCAGCTTCGTCTTGTCAGTGCCGATCCTCACGGTTTCCATTGTCCCATTATTGGCGACACCCTGTACGGCAATCCAATTCCAAACCAGAGGCTCCTTCTTCACGCCAAAGAAATAACTTTTTTCCACCCCGTTTCAGGCAAAAAAATGCATTTTACTTCTAATCCCGATTTTTAAAATTCGGGCAACCCGTGGTCAAACCAAAACGGTGTTCCGCGGCTTGCCTACGGCCGGCCCTGACGGGCTGCTTTCGCACCGCTCCATACCTGTGCACACTCCCCGAAATTAATTTACTCTGTCCCTTTTGTAATACACTTCTCCCCCTTCCGGAGACACCATTAGGTGGCTCTTAATCCGTGTGATAAACATATAAATTTTTTTTCACACAGATTATGAAAAATCTAACGATTTTTCTGAATAAAAACAAAAGGGACAGAGCAAATCACTTTAGAAATAATCATCAGGTCATGCTGAACTTGTTTCAGAATCCCACTTCCTTTCCTTCCGGAGACACCGTTAGGTGGCTCTTAATCCGTGTGATAAACATATATTTTTTCATACGGACTCTTACTAATCTAACGCTCGTTCTTAGTAAAAAAAAGGGACAGATCAACTAAATACAGGAAGAACCACG
>JAKSTK010000030.1 GCA_024402615.1 Treponema sp. | reverse complement strand
TTCCGCAAGCCAATTGAGGAGGGCGGTGCTTTTGGTGTAATGGCTGCTTACAATAAATTGAACGGTTTTCCTGGTCTGGTTAATCCAATTAATCAGACAATGGTAAAAGATAAATGGGGCGGAAAGGTTGTATGTTCTGACGGAGGTGCCTTCTCTCAGGTTTTAACCTCTCACAAATATACAAAATCTCATGCAGAAACAATCGCCATTGCCATTAAAGCCGGAGCAAATATTTTCCTTGATAAAAATGAAGATGTTATTCCTTCGGCTAAAGAAGCACTGGAAAAAAAGCTGATTACAGAAGAAGAGCTGGATAAAGCAATTTTCGACACTTTGTATCTTCGTTTCCTTTTAGGAGAATTTGACGGAGAAGAAAACGATCCTTACAAAAATATTACAATGGATATGGTAAATACTGCAGAAGATAAAGCTCTGGCACTGAAGATGAGTGAAGAGCAGGTAATTCTTCTGGAAAATAAAGGGATTCTTCCACTGGCCGACACAAAGCGTTCCATTGCCGTAATTGGCCCACAGGCAGATGAAAACTTCCTTGACTGGTACACAGGTGCTTCTTCTTATGACATCACCGTTAAAGCAGGGCTTAAAGAAGGTTTTAAAAACGCAGAGATTAAATATGATTCAGGCAGAGATGTAGTTCTTCTGAAAAATGCTAAATCTGGCAAATACTTTGTAGTAGAAGAGGATGGTAGTGTAAAAGTTACCGGCAATAAAGAAACTGCTTCAAAGTTTGAAAAATATGACTGGGGATGGGGTTATGTAAACTACAAGTGTATTGCTAACGGAAAAATGCTCCAGGAAGACAATAATGTTCTTAAAGCAACTGCAAAAGATGCCTATATGTGGTTTGTTCGTCCAATTATGAGACCTCATCCGGTAGACAGTATGCAAAATTGTGTGAAATTTACCGGCTGGAGTGGACAGAATATTGTCATGAAGGGCGATGAAATCATATTCACTACAGAACAGGAAGCCGGCGAAAATGATATTTTCCAGATTGAAACAATTTGTGATGCTGATGAACGCTGTAAAAAACTTGCAGCTGAAAGTGATGTAGTAATTGTCTGTACAGGAAATCATCCGACACAGGTTGGACGAGAAGGCTATGACCGTGAAGAAATAACTTTACCTCCAAGACAGGAACAGCTGGTCCGCGATTCACTTTCCGTAAACAAAAACACAATTCTGCTGATGGTTTCAAGTTATCCGTTTGCAATTGATGAATTTAAAGATGAATGTGCAGCGGTAGTTTATACAACCCATGCAGGTCCAGAACTTGGTCGGGCAGTTACAAATATCCTTTCTGGCAAGGCAAATCCTAGTGGAAAAGCTGCCCAAACCTGGTACAAAAAGAATCATGAATTCCCATCAATTTACGATTACGATATTCAGAAAAATAAAATGACTTATCTTTATATGGAAAAAGAACCACTGTATCCATTTGGCTATGGTTTAAGTTATTCAAAATTTGAATATACAAATCTTAAATTAGAAAGAGATACGGAAGGTACAGGAAAAGACAAAAAAGTTAGTCTGACTGCAACAATCACCGTAAAAAATACATCAACTGTAGATGGTGCAGAAGTTGTTCAGCTTTATGTTTGTAAACCTGACAGCAAATATGTGCGTCCTGTAAAAAAGCTTTGTGCTTTTGAACGCAAAGAAATTAAAGCAGGAGAAACTGCAGTTGTAATTCTGGAAATTGATCCACATTATCTGGAAGTATTTGAAGACGGAAAATTTGTATTGGAAAGCGGAAAATATACTTTTGCGGCTGGTACAAGCTCTGGTGATTTGCCATTAAAAGCAGAAATTAATTTATAATCAAACGGATGAACATCTTCCAAATATGCAGGTTGAACTGTGGATAATGGATTATGATGGTTCAAACCGCCGTAGGCTGCTGGAATTTTTTGGCGGACAGGGTTCCATCAACGTAAATTCCTGGTCTGGAGACAACCGTTATTTTGCATTTGTAAGTTATGATATTCAAAATGTTTATGGATATACATCTTAAATTTCCATATAATATGTATAGATGAAAATATTTAAACCTTCTGAAAATTCCAGTCTTTTTGCGTATTTTATAATCGTATCTCTTATTGGCTCTATTTTGCTTTCTATGCCTTTTGCGTACAAAGATGGAATTTCTGTTGATTATATTGATGCTCTGTTTACAGCGGTTTCGGCAGTTTGCGTTACAGGTTTATCAACTCTTTCAATGGACATTTACAGTCGGGCAGGTTTTGTAATTCTTCTTTTGCTTATTGAATTAGGCGGACTTGGAATTCTTTCATTTGTAGCACTTTATCTGGCAGTTCCATTCAAAAAAGTTTCTATGGTAAACCGCAAATTAATCAGAGATTTTTTTATTGATGATGTAGATTACAAACCAAGAAGAATCTTATACAAAATTCTTGGCACAACCATAGGTATTCAGCTTTTAGGCTGGCTGCTTTTACTGCCTGCTATGTATAAATATGGTTCTGAATCTTATATTTTTGATTCTCTGTTTCTTTCGGTTTCTGCTTTTTGTAATGCAGGCTTTTCACCTAAAGCAGATTCTTTAGCAGCTTTTGGAAACAATCCATACATTCTATCAGTAATCATGTTTTTGATAGTGATTGGAGGAATAGGGTTTGTTGTAATCAGTGATATTGGAAACAGAATTAAAGCCCTTGTAAAAAATTCGAATCATTATCTTTCCGTTCATACAAAAATTGTTCTTCTTTTTACTGCAATCTTAATTGTTTCAGGAGCAGCAGTTACTTTTGGACTATGTTTTAACAGCGGATTAAAGGATTTACCCCTTAAAGACAAAATCTTTCTATCCTTTTTTGAATCAATAACTTTAAGAACTGCAGGATTTGAAGTAATTCCACAGTCAGAATTTACCCCCGGAGCGACCTTCTTCCATCTGGCATTAATGTTTACGGGCGGTAGTCCAGGTTCTATTGCCGGTGGAGTAAAAACAACTACTGTATTTATTGCTCTGGTTTATGCTTTTGGCGGTGATGAAAATCAGAATATTTTAACTTTATTCAAACGTACAATTCCTTCTAATACAATTAATAAGGCAATTACAATCGTATCCAGAAGCTTTATTTTTCTGGCACTTTCCGTATTTTTCCTTGCCATTGCCGAGCATACAAATTTAATGCAGGGAACAATTAACAGTCTGGATTTAATTTATGAATCTACTTCGGCATTTGCTACAGTTGGATTAACCAGGGGAATTACACCGGTTTTATCTACAGCAGGTAAACTGGTAATAATCTTAACAATGTTTATTGGACGAACAGGTATTTTTGCCATGGCCTTAAAGCTTGGCAGACCTGCTGTAAATACAGAAATTATTAAATATCCTGCAGATAATGTAATGGTAGGATAAGGGGAAATAAATGCTTCAAATTGCAGTAATCGGGCTTAATACTTTTGGAAAAAGAATGATTGATGAATTAGCAGAAGTTGGAACAGAACTTATTATTGTAGATAGAGATCCTGTAATAATTGATAAATATAAATCAAAAGCAAAAGCCTGCTACATTGTTGATGTAATTAATATTGAATCTTTAAGTAAAATCATTCCTGCTACGATTGATGCTGCTATTATTGATTTTGATGACAAGCTGGAACCTTCTATTCTTACAACTCACTATTTAAAACAAATGGGAGTAGCAAGCATTATTGTAGAAACTCAGTCAGATACTCACGGTGAATTACTTAAACTGGCCGGAGCAACTCAAATTGTTTATCCAGAACTGGAAGCCGCTAAACGTATTTGTCCTCAGATTCTGTCTAAAAACCTCTGGAACTATATTCAGTTATCTCAGGATTATGCCATTGCAGAAGTAGAAATCAAAAAGGAATTATTTGGAAAATCAATTAAAGATTCAAATTTCCGTTCAAACTATCAGCTGAATATTCTTGCTTACAGAGTAGAAGACAGTGATGATCTTATTCCAATTACAAATCCGGATTATGTATTCACTAAAGGAAGTACTTTACTGGTTGGCGGAACTAACAGCAATATTGAAGCCTTTATTAAAGAAGATGCAAAAAAGACTCATTATACTGACAGTGTTATGCTTAAAAGATATTTGAAGAAAAAGAAATAAACATGGCAAAAGAATCTATTGGAATGCCAAAAAAAGAAGAACCTAGAGTATGGACAAATTTTTTCCATGACTAAAGGTAAAAATAAGGAATAGAAATTATGGAATTACCGGAAAATTTTAATCCGCTGTCGTTAGATAACCAGCTTTGTTTTGCTTTATATGTGTGTTCAAAAGAGGTAATTAGAAAATATCAGCCTTTACTGGAACCATTGAATCTTACTTACACAATGTACATTACATTGTTAAGTCTTTGGGAAAAAGATGAAGTAGCCGTAAAAGATTTAGGTGCCAGACTCTTTCTTGATTCAGGAACATTAACCCCGTTACTGAAAAAAATGGAAGCTCAACAGCTTATAACCAGAACCCGCAGTAAGACCGATGAACGAACAGTTTACATTAAGCTTACGGAAGAGGGCTGGGCAATGAAAGAAAAGTGCAAAACTATTCCGAAAAAAATGGCCTGCTGTAATATTCTTGAAGTAGAAAAAGCAGGTCCCTTATTAGAAACTCTTCATCAGATGATGAACAATATGAAATAAAAGAACAGGGAAAATATGAATACAAAATCTGTAAATCCAAATGCACAGCCAGAAGTAAATAAACTGCTAGAATATTTCAACAGCATTGAAGGGAAAGCCTTTCTGACAGGACAGCATACACAAACCCGCAGACAGGAAGAACTGGAATTAATAAAAAAAGAAACAGGAAAATTACCAGCGCTGTGCGGTTTTGAATTATTATCATATTCACCAAATATAAATCTGGAAGGTGCTACAGAAGCCTGTATTACAGAAGTAATGGAAAACCGTAACACTCTGGAAGAAGCCTGGGCTTGGGTAGAAAAAGGTGGAATTCTGACTTTTACCTGGCACTGGTTTTCTCCTATTGGGGGAGAAGATAAAGCCTTTTATACAGAACATACAAATTTTGATGCAGCTCTAGCTTTGCAGGAAGGAACTCCAGAAAATAAAGCTTTTGTAAGTGATCTGGATCATATGGCGGAAGTGCTTAAACCTTTCTGTGAAAAACATGTTCCAATTTTGTGGAGACCTTTCCACGAATGTGAAGGCATATGGTTCTGGTGGGGAGCAAAAGGATTGGAAGTTGCCCGTCAGTTATACCGTTTTATGTTCAATTATTACACAAAACATCATCATTTAGATAATTTAATCTGGGTTTGGAACAATCCTAAACCGGAAGGATATGTTGGTGATGATTATTGTGACATTATTACAAGAGATCAGTATCCGGAAGCACATAAACATGAATCATTTAACGATCGTTATCTTGAATTACGGGCAATGACAAAAGCAGAAAAAGGCTTTGCAATTGCAGAAACTGGAATTATTCCTGACGGAGATGCTGTAAAAAAAGACAAAACCCCATGGCTCTGGTATATGACCTGGAGCAAGGACTTCTGTTTAACTGAAAATTTCAACAGCTTCGATGCATTAAGAAAACTCTACAATTGCGACAATGCCATTACACTTGATAAGTTGAATATGTAAAAAATAGTGCTTATTTGCTATAATAAATTTTAGAGAAAAATATGACAGAAAAATTAATAAGTGGTTTAGAAAAATTACAGTTACAGCTTTCAGAATTTCAGATTAATCAGCTGGAAACCTATATTCAGGAAGTTCTTGAATTCAATAAAGGATATAATTTAATGAAGGCCGATGATGCTGACGAACTGGCAGTAAATCATATTCTTGATACTCTTGTCGCAGTTGAGCATTTAAAGAATCTGATTTCTAAACGTACTGAAGAAACTGACAAGGCAGTACTTGATATTGCAGATATTGGTTCTGGCGGTGGATGTCCTGGTATTCCTTTAGCAATTGTTTTTCCTGAACATAATTTTACTCTTGTGGAAAGAATGGAAAAACGCTGCGGTTTTTTAATTACAGTGGTAAAAAAACTTGGATTAAAAAATGTAAAAGTTGACTGCAGGGCAGCAGACACAGTAAAGACAGAAAGTTTTGATATTGAAGTTTTCAGAGCTTTTCATCCTTTTGATTTAAAAATAACTAATCTTCTTTTAAGGATGCTTAAAAAGGGTGGCTATCTTGCAGCGTATAAAGCCCGTGAAGAGAAAATCCTTGCAGAAATGGAAGAAGTAAAAATTCTTGTAAAAAACTATGACAAAATCAAAATGACCGTTCCTTTCCTGGAAGATCATGAAAGACATCTTGTAGTTATAAAGAAATAACGTTTTTTACAATTAGGTTGAATAATTATACTTCCGAAAAACCTCGGGGTAATTTATAATTATTGTATAAAATAAGATATCAGAAGATATCTGTTTCAACAGAAGTTGAAGGTCTACATATGAAAATTTTGGTTATTGATGCCCAGGGTGGTGGAATTGGCAAAACAGCCGTTGCCTCTCTGAAAAAAGCTTTTCCGGAAGCAGAAATTACTGCGGTGGGGACAAACACTGTAGCAACTTCCGCCATGTTAAAAGCAGGTGCCGATCATGCCGCAACTGGAGAAAATGCAGTTGTAGTATGTTCAAGAGACGCTGACTTTATTATTGGTCCTATTGGAATTGTAATTGCAGATGCAATGTTTGGTGAAATTACTTCAAAAATGGCAGTTGCGGTAGGTCAGAGTTCAGCCGACAGAATCTTGATACCAATTTATCATTGTAAAAATACTGTAGTTGGTATTCAGTCTTATCAAATTGACAGTCTGATTCAGGCCGCAATTGAAGAAATAAAGTCCAGAATAACTGACAAATAACAAACTTAAACTTAAATATTTTGGAATTATATATCAGGAAGGTATATTGCCGTTCAGTAGAATGGGGATATACCTTTTTTTTATGGAGTAATGAATTATGCACATTCCAGAAAATTACCTGTCCCCAGCTACCTGTGCAGTTTTAACAGCTGCAATGGTTCCAGTATGGGTTCACGCTGTCAGAAACGTGAAAAAAGAATTGCCAAAAGAAAAAATTGCTATGATTGGTGTAGGTGCAGCTTTCTCTTTTATTGGCATGATGTTTAATGTTCCTCTTCCAGGTGGAACAACCGGTCACGCTGTTGGTGGTACTTTAATTGCTGCAGTTTTAGGGCCAAATGCGGCTTGTCTTGCAGTTTCAGTTGCCTTACTTATTCAGGCACTTTTATTTGGCGACGGAGGAATTCTTTCTTTTGGTGCCAACTGTATTAATATGGCCTTTGCTATGCCATTTATTGGTTATTTCCTTTATCAGCTGATTACAAAAGCTTTATCAAAAGGAAACGAACCAAAACTTACTCACAGATTAATTGGTGCGGGAATTGGTTCCTATGCAGGAATCAACCTTGCTGCATTTATGGCTGCAATTGAATTTGGTATTCAGCCATATTTGTTCCATAATGAAGCTGGTCAGGCATTGTACTGTCCATATGGTCTCAATATTGCTATTCCTTCAATGATGATTGGACACCTTACAATTTTTGGTCTGGCAGAAGTTATCTTTACGGTTGCAATTCTTGCTTTTATTGTAAAAATGGTTCCTTCTTTGTTTACCACAAATACAGAAGTAAAAGCAGATAAAAAAGAATTACTGCCCGTAGGAATTTTGCTTGCAGTTTTAGTTGCTGTTGTTCCTTTGGGACTTCTGGCAGAAGGTACTGCTTGGGGTGAATGGGGTGCAGAAGAAATAGCCGCTGTTGAAAGCAATGGAGTTGCCCTTGGATATACACCTTCAGGACTGGAGAACGGCTGGTCGCTGGAAGCTTTAATTCCAGATTACAGCATGAACGGAGTTCCGGAAGTTATGGCTTATATACTTTCTGCGATTATTGGAATTGCAATTCTTGTAATTTTGTTCCGTTTACTCAGCAGCTTAAAAAAGACTCCAAAACAGAACTAATTATTTTATGCCACAGAAATCAGAGATTTTAATCCCACAGTGGATGCAGGAACATAATAATTATTCTCCAAAAAAAGACAGAGAAGGGTTTCTTTCTAAAACAATACTGGGCATTTTTAAGCTTTTCAGACATTTTCATATTGAAAAAAACGAAAAGCTTAGCCGTGTACGGGCAGGCTTCAGAACACTTCTGGTTATTGGAATTATTATTTTAACTTCAGTTTCTCATAATCTGATTTTCTGTGGTGCAGTGGCGGCAGGTTTTCTGCTTTATCTGTGCGGTACAAAAATAGATATTCTTAAGCGAACTTTAGGAACAGCATTTACGACTGCATTTTTTACAGCTTTAATCATGCTGCCATCATATTTTTTATATAAATCAAACTCAGTAATAACAATTACCGGTAAAGTATTTCTATCTACGGGGATAGTTTCATTGTATGCACAGCTCACTCCCTGGAATAAAATCACATCTGCCTTAAGATTTATAAAAATTCCTGAATTTATTGTATTCATATTAGATTTAACCATTCACTATATTCTTATTTTGGGAAATTGTGCTTACGAAATGCTTTTTGCACTTAAATTAAGAAGTGTTGGAAAGAATAAAAACAAGCAGAACAGTTTTTCGGGGATTTTAGGTTCTGTATTTTTAAAATCACTTGAAATAACAAAAGAAACCCAGCAGGCAATGGAATGTCGTCTTTTTGACGGATCATACAAATTCAGTAAATCGAAAATTCATGCAATAGATTTTTTGCCATTAATTTTGTTGATTTTTTATATTGCATTGTTTGTCTATACTTTATAATTAGTGGTAATTTATGGCATTTATTAAACTTGAAAATATTTGTTACGAGTATGAAGATTCTACCGCATTAAAGGATATTTCTCTGGAAATACAAAAAGGGGAATGTATTGGTTTTGAAGGAGATAACGGCTCTGGAAAAACAACCTTAATTAAACTTTTAAACGGACTGATTTTTGCTTCTTCGGGAAAATTTATATTTGAAGACAAAGAAATAAATAAAAACACAATGAAAAAGGAACTTTTTGCAAAGGAGTTCCATCAAAAAATTGGATATGTTTTCCAAAATCCAGAAAACCAGTTGTTTTGTGGCAGCGTTGGAGAAGAAATTGCTTTTGGTCCACGGCAAATGGGCTTATCTGAAGAGGAAGTAAAAGCTAGAACTTCAGATGTTATGAAAATGCTGGGAATAGAACAACTGGAAAACCGGGCCCCTTATCATTTAAGTGGCGGAGAAAAGAAAAAAACTGCACTGGCCTGCGTGCTTTCTATGAATCCGGAAGTGCTTGTACTGGATGAACCAATGAACGGCTTAGACAGAAAATCACGGGAAAAGCTTTTGCAGATATTGCTTTCACTTAAAGCAGCAGGAAAAACTCTGATTATTGCAACTCACGATGAAGTACTTTTGAATCAGCTTTCCGACAGAATAATAACTATTACCGAAGAACATACTTTGGAACAGGGAGCATAAAATGGAAAAATCAGAACTTATGTCATTATTAAAAGATTTTAAAGAAGGTAAAATTTCCGAAGAGGATGTACTTCTTAAATTAAAAACTGCTCCTTTTGAAGATTTAGGTTTTGCAAAAGTTGACCATCACAGAGCAATCAGACAGGGCATTGCAGAAGTTATTTACGGTGCAGGAAAAACTCCAGAGCAGATTCTTAAAATCACAGAATCAGCAAGAAATGCCGGACAAAAAACAGTTTTAATCACAAGAATGAAAACAGAAGCGGCTGAATTATTGAAAGCACAATTTGATTCTAATTTTGTTTTTGATGAAATGAGCCATGTTGGTATTCGCGGAGAGATTTCGGTTCCAAACGGAATGGGAAAAATTGCGGTAGTTACAGCAGGAACCAGTGATATGCCAGTAGCAGAAGAAGCCGCAAAAACCTGTGAAGCGTTTGGTAACGAAGTAATTAGAATTTATGATGCGGGAGTTGCAGGACTTCACCGTTTGCTTGCACATCTTGAAGAATTAATGAGCGCAAAAGTTGTTATTGCCATTGCCGGAATGGAAGGAGCTCTGGCCAGTGTTGTAGGCGGTCTGGTAGATTGTCCTGTAATTGCAGTTCCAACCAGCGTAGGTTATGGTGCCAATTTCGGTGGAATTTCTGCCTTGCTTTCTATGATGAACAGTTGTGCCAGTGGAGTTAGTGTAGTAAATATTGATAACGGTTTTGGTGCTGCTTATCAGGCAAGCATGATTAACCATATAAAATAGGGATGAATATGAAAACTTTATATTTTGAATGTAAAATGGGTGCTGCGGGGGACATGCTTACTGCGGCTTTACTTGAATTATTACCAGAAGATAAACAACTTGAAGCCCTTACAACCTTGCAGAATCTTGGTATAGATGGAGTTGAGTTCTCTACAGAAAAGCTTAGTAAATGCGGAATTATGGGAACTCATGTTCATGTAAAAATTAACGATGAAGAAGAAGAAAGTCATGATCATCACCACGAAACCCATGAGCACGAACATCATCATCACACTCATGTACATCACAAAATGTCTGATATTTCAGATATTATTAACACATTAAAGGTTTCTGAAACCGTAAAAAAAGATGCAATAAACGTTTACAACCTGATTGCAGAGGCAGAAAGTCATGCTCACGGAGTTCCAGTAGATCAGATTCATTTTCATGAAGTTGGTAACAAAGACGCAATTATGGATGTAACTGCGGTTTGTTATTTAATGAATCTTATTGGTGCTGATAAAATTCTTGCATCTCCAGTTCATGTAGGCTCAGGAAATGTTCGTTGCGCACACGGAATAATGCCGGTACCAGCTCCTGCAACAGAATATCTTCTTAGAGGAATTCCGTATTATCAGGGAGAAATTAAAAGTGAACTTTGTACACCAACAGGAGCCGCTTTGCTTAAATATTTTGTCAGCGATTTCTGTAACCAGCCAATGATGAAAATTGAATCGGTGGGTATTGGTTGCGGTAAAAAGGATTTTCCAGCTGCAAACTGTGTAAGAGCCTTTTTGGGAGAAGAAGTTTCCACCTGTTCGGAAGATAAAATCCTTCAGTTAGATGCAAATATTGATGATATGACTGCAGAAGAAATAGGCTTTGCAATGGACCGTTTATTCGAAGCAGGTGCCAGAGAAGTATTTACCTCTGCCGTGTTTATGAAAAAAAACCGACCGGGAACACTTATTACTGTAATCTGTACAGAAAAAACTAAAGAAGAGATTGTAAAAACTTTCTTTAAGCATACAACTACAATCGGAATAAGACAAAAAGCCTGCGACCGATATATTCTTGATCGGGAAATGTCTGTAGTCAAAACTCCTTATGGAGATATCCGCAAAAAAACCTCTTCTGGTTATGGCAGTACAAAGGCAAAACTGGAGTTTGATGATCTTTCAAAAATCGCTTTGGAGAAAGGCTTAAGCTTAAGAGAAGTAAGAGCTATTGCAGAAAAGGAATAAAATGACAGAAATCGAAAATTCAAAATTAGAAAAACTGAAAAAATTTTTTATAGAGTCGGGAAGTGCGGCAATTGCATTTTCCGGCGGTGTTGATTCCACCTTCCTGGCAAAAGTTGCTCATCAGGTTCTTGGGGATAAAATGATTGCCATCACTCTGGTTGCTAATTCATTTCCAAAACGGGAAAGAAATGATGCAATTGACTTCTGCAAAAAAGAAGGGATTCCTCAGCTGGAAATTGAATATGACGAACTTTCTGTTCCGGGATTTAAGGAAAATCCTGTGGACCGCTGTTATTTATGTAAAAAAGAGCTGTTCAAAATGGTCAAAAGTGCAGCTAAAGAACGGGGAATTTCGGTAGTCTGTGAAGGTTCCAATATGGACGATACGGGAGATTACCGTCCAGGATTAAGAGCAATCAAAGAAATGGGTGTAAAAAGTCCTCTTCAGTATGCAGAATTAACAAAGCAGGAAATCAGAAATCTTTCTAAGGAGTATAATCTTCCAACCTGGGACAAACCTTCGCTGGCATGTCTTGCAACCCGTTTTGTTTATGGCGAAACAATCACAAAAGAAAAATTAATTATGGTAGGAAAGGCGGAACAACTGCTTGTAGATTTAGGTTTCCGTCAGATGAGAGTTAGACTCCACGGAACAATGGCCAGAATTGAACTTTTACCTGAAGATTTTGCAAAATTTATGCAGGAAGAAATCAGAACTAAAGTTGCAGAGGAATTCAAAAGCTACGGTTTTTCTTATGTAACGCTGGATATTCAGGGATTCAGAAGCGGAAGCATGAACTATTTATTGAAATAATCAAAATTCAAGGAGAGTTACTATGAGTTTGACACAGAAAACAATCAATTTCATTTCAAAAGAATGTAACTGCTCATTAACCGGAAAAACTGTACTTATAACTGGAGCAAACAGCGGAGTTGGATTTAAAACCGCCGAAACAATGATTTATCTTGGAGCCGCTGTAATTATGGCCTGTAGAAATCAGAAAAAAGCAGAAGAAGCCCGCGATCAACTGTTAGCTGATTATCCAGCTGCAGACATTAAAATTATGACACTGGATATTGCAGATTTAAGTTCCATAGACGCATTTGTAAAAGTTCTTCCAGAAGTAGACGTTTTTGTAAATAACGCTGGAATTTTTCATCATCCTCATCAGCTGACAAAAGATGGATTTGAACTGATTATTGGAACAAATTATCTGGGAACTTATTATCTTTGCGAAAAGGTTTTGCCAGTAATTGAAAAATGGAACAGGGAAGTTGTATATATTAATACAATTTCTATTGTACACAGATCTGCTCATGTGAATCTAGAAAAGTTCTACAGCAACAGAAATGCTTATTCCCGTTCAAAACTTTGTCTTGCCAGATATACAAATCATCTTATAGAAAAATATAAAGATTCCAACATTAAGATTTATATGAATCATCCGGGAATTTCGGCTACGCCAATTGCTTCCAGTATTTTTGGAGGCTTACATACGCTGGCAAAGATATTCCCAATTAATTCTGCAGAAAAATCCTCACTTTCTGTAGCCTGGATTCTGGCAAATGAAGTTCCAGTGGGAAGTGTTGTAGGACCAAATAAGTTTATTGCCGGTGGATGGGGATATCCTGAAATAAATAAAAAATGCAGAAGAGCTTCACAGGACATAGAACCTTTACTGGAATTTTCTGCAAAAGAAATATCAAGAGTTCATTCATAGATAATTGTACAATAATGAAAAAGTTATATCTGAATAAATTTTATAGATTTGTGCAATAATAATTTCAGCGAGGAAAAAAATGAAATATGTAAAACTTGGAAATACAGATTTGAAAGTACCTGCAGTTGTTCCAGGCTGTATGAGACTTTCTGAAAAATCACCGGAAGATATGAATAAATTTCTTCATGCCGCAGTAGAAATGGGCGCTAACTTTTTTGATCACGCAGACATTTACGGTGGGGGAAAAAGTGAAGAAGTATTTGGAAAAGCTCTTAAACTGGCTTCTGATATTAAACGGGAAGATTTAATTATTCAGTCAAAATGCGGAATTAACAATAAGGGAAAAGTTCCTCATTATTGTTTCAGTAAAGATTATATTCTTAATGCGGTTGATGGAATTCTTTCCCGTTTAGGAACAGAATATCTTGATATCCTTTTGCTCCACAGACCAGATGCATTGGTAGAACCAGAAGAAGTTGCTGCCGCATTTGATAAACTGGAAAGCAGTGGAAAGGTTAAAAGATTCGGCGTTTCTAATCATAAACCAATGCAGATTGAATTACTGAAAAAATATGTTAAACAGGATTTAATTATTAATCAATTGCAGTATAGTATTCCTGTATCAAATATGGTTGCAAATGGTCTTGAAGTTAATATGACAAGTGCCGGGTCTGCCGACAGAGACGGAAGCATTCTTGATTATTCAAGACTCAATGATATGACAATTCAGGCATGGTCTCCATTCCAGATGGAAAACTGGCAGGGTTGTTTTATTGGCAGTCCAAAGTTCCCTGAACTGAATACAGCTCTTGATGAACTTGCCGAAAAATATGGTGTTTCTGCAACAGCAATTTCTACTGCATGGATTACAAGACATCCGGCACAGATGCAGGTAATTGCAGGAACAACAAACGAAAACCGTCTTAAAGAAATTATTGACGGCAGCGATATTACACTTACTTACGAAGAATGGTACAAATTATACCTGGCAGCAGGTCATATTCTTCCATAAAGTTGCAATTCAACCGTATTTTAGTCTGAAAATTTAGACATCTTAATAATAAAAAAGGAAATTTACTAGAAAAATGAGCAGAAAAACCATAGATATGACAGACGGAAAGCCTTTGGAATTACTGACGGCTTTTACAATTCCAATGATTTTGGGAAATGTTTTCCAGCAGTTATATACTATGGTTGATACAATGGTTGTAGGAAAATTTGTCAGCAAGGATGCGCTGGCGGCAGTAGGAGGAACTGGTGCAATCCTTTTTCTGATGATTTCTATTATCATTGGTTTTACAGTAGGAACAGCTATTGTTACTGCTCAGACAGCCGGTGCAAAAGATACAGAAGGTATAAAATCCATTTTTGCTACCGGTTTTTATATCATCATTATTGAAGCAATTGCCTTAAGTATTATTGGAAATCTGGGAAGTAAACCTGCCTTACGGTTGTTACACACCCCGGAAGAAATTATCAACAAAGCCGATTTATATCTGAAAATCAACTTTTCTACCTGTATTGCACCAATCATGTACAATGTAATCTCTCAGTTTATGCGTTCTCTGGGAGACAGTAAAACACCGTTGTATGCACTTATTATTTCTTCAGTAACTAATATTGTTCTTGATTTAGTATTTGTAATCTGTTTCCACATGGGAGTTGCGGGAGTTGCTATAGCTACTGCAATTGCTCAGTTTATTTCCGCAATTTACTGCCTTATTGTGACTGTCAGAAAATTTCCGGAATACATTCCTGGCAAGGGGGAATGGAAAGTCAGCGGAAAAATCTTTAAAACAATTTTAAAATTCGGAATTCCAATGGCTCTTCAGAATATGCTGGTTTCTTTTGGCATGATGTTTGTTCAAACTACCATCAACGGATATGGAACAAATATTGTAGCAGGGTATACAGCAGGAAATAAGGTAGACCAGATTGGTATTCAGTTTATGAATTCTGTAGGAACAGCTATCTCTACTTATGCAGGACAAAATTACGGTGCAAAGAAAATCAAACGGTTGTTCGAGGGATTAAATGCATCAATTATTCTTAATTTAATGCTTACATTATTCCTTTCGGTTGTAATAATTGTATTCGGAAAATATATTGTTCTGCTTTTTATGAAATCCACCGAAACAGAAGCAATTTCTGTGGCAGTAAGATATCTTGTTATTGTCAGTGGTTTTTATTTTTTCTGTGGAACCAGTTATATTTTTCAAAGCTTTTTAAGAGGTGTAAGTTATGTAGCAGTTCCAACAACAGCAAGTATTGTTGAACTGATAGTAAAAATCGGCATTTCCTTTATTTTCTCATATCTGTTCGGATACAACGGAATATGGTGGGCATGGCCAATTTCATGGATTGTTACAGATGCCTTTTTGTATGGATATTACTTGATTATTGCAAAACCAAAATTGAAACAAATGGATAACTGAAAATATGAATTTATGATACAATAAGGGCAGGAGTTTATCAAAATGAAAAAGTTTTACACCTTTATTGTATCTGTTCTTTTATTAAGCTTATTTGGTTGTTCACAAAATCCAGTTTCGTATGGAACTGAGTACAAAACTACAAAACCAATAAAATCTGTAGAATGGCTGGAACTTACAAAACAGCACACAGACATTAGCGACAAGGTTAATAAGAATTCCAGAGTTTTTGTAATTCAAGTTAATTTAACTAATGAAAATCTTGAAAAAAAAGATATCAACAGTACTCTGCACAGTATTCGAACTGATGTTCTGGGAAATCCACTTCCAGATCTTATAAATCCCCGTCCTGCAGAAGCCCATAATTTCCGTAGTGCAGGCGATGATGTAAAACCTGCCGCAGAAAGAGATTTCCATATTCTAATTAATGATAAATATACTACGAGACATTTCAAATTAATGGCAGAATCAGCACATGCTTACCTTTATTACTGTCCAAATATCAAATATCTTTCGGATGGTGGAATAAATTTTCTTACAGATGCTGAATTCAAAGAAATCGGGAAACAGTTTGATGCATTTTATGATGCATCTGTAAACATTTCCGGTTCACCTGAAATCCGTGTTGAAGCAGACAACATAATAAAAACTTCTCCAAAAATTTCCATTCTTCTTTGTGATCTTGATGAAGATGCAACTCTTAATAATGCAGGAAGTCTTGGAGGTTATTTTACAGGACTTGATTATTATAAAAACCTCCAGGGAACATGGACTGAAAATTCAAATGCATGTCAGGCTATTTATGTCGATGTTGTAGCAATTAAAAGAGAAGGAACTCAGTCTGGTACTTACCTTGGATCTATTCCCCATGAATTTAATCATCTGCTGAATAATTCAAATAAGAGCTATAACCCTGAAAACGCTTTCGGAGGCTATTCATCCTGGTTCACTGAAGGGCTTGCTGT
The DNA here is from genome assembly GCA_024402615.1 of Treponema sp. Classification (GTDB taxonomy): domain Bacteria; phylum Spirochaetota; class Spirochaetia; order Treponematales; family Treponemataceae; genus Treponema_D. The sequence continues at coordinate 3,657 of JAKSTK010000030.1, read as the reverse complement.
TCTTATTCCTGACCTTCTTGCCGAAAATTACACTTATAAAAATCCTTATGCAAATGTAGGGCCTTGGAGATTTTCTCAATATAATTCTCTTTACAACAAAGGTTTCCGCACCTGGGATACAGAAAAATATATTACATATTCTTTGGCTTATGCATATTTTTCTTTTCTTATTAGAAACTATGGCGGTGTTGAGATTATTCATGAAATTCAGACCAACAATTATTCTAACGAAGAAGCAATCACACAAGCTTTAAAAAAATTCAAAATTCCTTCACCTGTTAGAGAAGGAGAATATGCAAATTTTACAGATACTGTAATTGACTTTGCACTTTCGGCAGTTAATTTTGAAGTCGCAGAAAATTCAAATCTTCATACTTTTAATAAGCCTGTTTCAGAAACCTACAACGGTTTTAAATACACTTCCAAAGCAATCGATTTGAATGAATATGCTCAGATTGACAGTGATCATAATTCTAAAGGAGCGAACGGCTTACGTATGATTCCCGTTGGTAAAACTGAAGAAATCGGTGATTTGGGAAGTCTTGTTCAGTATGCAGGAACGGGAACTACCGAAATAAATGTTACTCTTCCTGAATGGGAAGGCATAAAAATGTATTGCGTTATACAGAATTTTTAATTAAGGAGACAGAATATGGATATGAAAAAAATCTTAAATATTATTTATCTTTGTGTATTTGTGTGTATTATAACTGTTTCCTGTCAGAAAGATCCTTATGAAAATGACGGTCATGAGCATACATATTCTGACAGCTGGCAGTATGATGACAACTACCATTGGAAGAAAACCATCTGTAATGGCTCATGGGATTGTAAAGTACGAATTTCTCAAAAAGAAAGACATAATACAGGTAACTGGAAGCCTGATACAGAAGCAATTAATGCTACTGGAAAAATAACAGAAAAGAAGGAATGTTCTGTCTGTGGAAGAAAAATAACACGAACATCTGAGTTTCCAGTTTTTGAAGCGATTAATTCAGAAGGAACTGGTGTAAAACTTAAATTTTATCTTCCAGAAAATACACGACAAATTACTATTTATAAAAGTACAGGTAATAGTAATTTTACCTATTATTCAAGAATTTCAACTTGGTATAATGCACCTTTCAGTGAAAAAGAAATCGAATGGAATGACCCTTATGTAAAAAATGGAGAAGATTATTACTACTATTTTTACAGTAATGTTTCTGATAATGGGACAGGGAAATTTTCCGGCAACTCTGACACTCTTAAAATCAAAAGCAACGGTGGAGTTGGAGATCTGGTAATGACAAATGAACCTGAAGGTTATTATGATGAAGCTACAAACTCATTTATTTTTACGACTTTTCCAGAATATTCTATTCCTGAATGTAAAACCCGTTTACTCTTTTACACAGAAGATAACCAAACCTGGTGGACTGGAACTTCATTTGATATTATTTCACCATTTACCTTTAATTTATCCAACTGGCCATTTGACAATAATACTGAAATGAAATTGAAAAGTTTTGGCATTACAGGAGACATAACATACTCAACTTCAAATGCATCATGGCCTTATGAAGGCAAAGGAGAACTTTTCTACCGAACTATGGAAGGTGGAAAAATACTCCAGAATACAGGTTTTACTGTAAAAAAGCCTTAATTTTTCTCCAGCATTTTCTTTAGTTCATTTTTATAGCTTTCTTTTAATTCAGGAGGATTTAGAACCTGAACAGCAGAACCAAAGTGGAGCACCCAGTACAAGGTTTCCTGCAACTGATTTGATTCAAAACTAAGATAAACCGAACCGTCTTCATTCTGATGACATTCCTGATTTTTATGCCAGGTTCTTTCCAAAATGTAAGTATTTATGGATTTATCAAAAAGCAATTCAATTTTCTGATAGGGAACTTCATTACTCCAGATTCCAAAGTTCGGGTCAATATGTACTTTGGCCTGATAATTGGGGTCTGGTTCAAAATTCTTTGTCAGAATAATGTCTTTCATTCGGGAAAGGTTATAAGTTCTATAGCTGTTGTACTTATGACAGAAACCGACCGCATACCAGTCGCCTTTCTGACAGTAAATTTTATATGGATCCAGAGAATGAGGAGTATGTTCTGTTTTACTTATTGAACGATATCCAAAACTAATGGTTTTATGCTGCTTAATTGCATCAAATATCTTGTTAAAAACATCCGGGTCAATATTTGGCAGAGGGTCAGAAATAAACTGAACGTCATTAAGTAAAGATGACTGAACCTGAACCTGATTTGGAAGCATCTGGGAAATAGTTTCATAAACTTTGGTAATTGTATCTTTTAGGGGAGTGTTATCATAACGTTCCAATAAAGGAAGAATCCCCGTAAGAGCAACCACTTCGCCTTCAGTTACAAGAACATTGCGGACAAAAAACGTTTCGTCGGTGTAATAATAACCTTTATGAAAACGATCATATTCAATAGGGGCATTAAAATCATTCTGAAGATTCTGAATATCCCGCAAAACTGTTCGTCTTGAAACTTCCAGTTCCTTCATAAGCCGTTCAACACTGGGATAGTTCATAGTCTGAATTGCTTTTTCCAACTTTAATAATCTGATAGATTTTGAATGATTTTCTCTTTGTTTTACTGCTTCCATAAGAAAGAGTATAACATAATATTTTTATAATGCCAAAAACTGGCACTATAAAACAATTATACTGACAAAAATTATTGCTAATAATGCTAATATCGCAGCAGGAACTGCCAGTACAATTCCTAATCCCCAAAGAACACCTATTCCAATCAGTTCCCAGATTGTTTTTCCTTCTTCCTGCTTTTTGTAAGTATTTTTCGGAGTACCGTAATAGTATGCTTTTCTAAATCTTTGAGATGATTCATTTAGGTTACTTTGATAAGACGAAGTCGAATATCCACTGGAAGTTGTTCTTGAAGAAAAAGAATTTGAACTGTGATTGTACTCATTTGTGTTATGATATCTGGAATTATCTGAACTTGAGGTTCCTGAATAAGCTTTACGATTGTATCGTTCGTGAAAGTTTCGGCGGAAAGAAGAACCTAAATCAGCTTTTGGTGACTCAGCCTTTTTCTCTTCGTACTTTTCCTTTTTATTTTCTTCACCAGTATCTTTTTTATTTTCAGTGTAAGTTTGATTTTTTGTCTCGCTATAGTAGTTTTCTTTTTTTGTTTCGCTGGAGTAATTATCTTTTTGTGTTTTATTTTCAGAAGAATAAGAATATGAACTGTAAGATTTGTAACCTGTATTCTTTTTCAGATATTCATATGCTGCCTGAACTTCACGGAATTTTCTTTCTGAATCAGGAGAGCTGTTATGATCCGGATGATATTTTTTTGCGAGAATTCTGTATGCTTTTTTTATTTCTTCTATAGATGCACCTTCATTTAATCCAAGAATTGCCCAATAATTCATATTTCCACCTCGCTAAACAAAAAACTAACAGCAGGCAAGAAGTCTATCTAATAAAATAGAGAACTGCTGCATGTCACAATCACAAGCTAAAAAAGGCGAACGACCGTTTTCTTTTTCAATAAGCATTCCGTCTGCATAAGGTGAGAAAGAAAGTACCTTGTTCAAAGCCATAGTTTTGTTGCCATGGCGTCCATTAAAAATAAAACGTTTGTTAGTCAAATACAAAATCCCCGAATCAAGCTT
>JAKSTK010000003.1 GCA_024402615.1 Treponema sp. | reverse complement strand
TTCTGCAGTTTTACCGGCAAGAATTTCTTCGAAAATAGATGATTTAGAATCATTATTTAGTAGTCCTTTCAATTCTTCCTGGGTAAGTTCCGAAACAAGGTAAGTTTTTATAGATTTTCTAAGTTCTTTATTTTCTTCTTTATTAAGAATTTCTTTTATAAAATCAACATTTATTTTTGATTGAAGAAGAGCATCAAATACAGACTCTTTCTCTGTATCGTTAAGAAGTCCAACAACATTGCCATTAGTCCGCTTGTCAGTAAATATTTCTTCAAAGATTAATGATTTCTTTTCTGATGTAAGTTCCCCATTGTAAACAATAAGTTTTTCTTCTTCAGTCAAAAGAGAAAGAAATGTATCATTTATTCGTTTATCTTCAAGAAAATAGTTAAAAATTTTTTCTTTTTCTGTATCTGTAAGTTTTTCGCTATAAACAGAGTTCTTTATATCATCTGTAAGCATAATATCCAGAATGTCCGATTTCTTTTCTGTGCTTAATTTTTCAAGAAGTTTTTTAGCAGATTCTCCTGCAAGAACTTCTTCATAAATCTTTTCTTTATCAGTAGAAGTTAATTCTTTCTCTACAGGAACATCCTTATATACATAAACAATCTCTTTGCAAGAAAGAATTGCAAAGCATGGTAATGCAAATAATAGGATTAATAATTGTTTTAAATTTTTCATAATTCTCTCCATTTTATTAGTCAATAATCACAATATTATCAAAATTTAAAACAATATGTAAACAGATCCTCCCTATTCCCACCAGTTTTGAATGTATAAAGTTGAATCAAGCTGTTGAAGAAGGTCAAAATGCTTTGTATTCCGGGTTATAAGAATCATCTGGTTAGCAATAGCAGTAGCGGCAATTTCTGTGTCGGGATAATCAATTATTATACCGTTTTGTTTTAATCGGGAACGCAAATCAGCCTGAATCCATGCAGCATGACTGTCAAATTGAATAATCGGTAAATCTGGTTGAATTATATCTACCAGCTGCGAAAAACAAAAATCTCTCTTTTTTCCAGCTGGTAAAGCATAAGCCCCATACAACAGTTCATTCCAGGTTGTAGAAGAAATGCAACAACGATCTTCGTTTTCGGTAAATTTATTAATAAATTGAACAGCAGGATAAGGTTTTAAAAGTTCAGAAACCGCATTTGTATCCAGAAGATATATTTTCTTCATAAATTATACCTCATCATATAATTTATCAGTATAAATATAAAAAGTAATTCATGTATCTGAATCGGATTTCAATTCAAGATAATACTCCCCCCTATTCCCACCAGTTTTGAATGTATAAAGCCTCTGATTTACGAATTTCTGCCAGATGTTCTGAAAAATCAAAATCATCATTTTCAAGGCCATATTGTTTTCTAAGTTCTGCCATTTTTTCTATCAGCGATTTTTTTTGCTTTATACCAGCTTTTTGCTTTTCTACCTCTTCGACTGTCTGAATAACATAAGCGGGTTTTCCGCGAACACTAATACAGACCTGCTCGCCTTCATCAACTTTATGGAGATAATAAGAAAGTTTGTTTTTCATTTCGTAAACAGGAACAGTGTTATCGTACATTACAACCTCTGGGAGAATAGATTTTGTAAATAAAAAGTAACACCGGTATAGCTATATGTCAAGAATATAGCTATATATTTTATCTCAGTACCTTGAGCAAATCGAGACGGCCGGCTTTTTCAAGAGCTTCTCTTACAAGACCGCGGTTTTCGGGCTTTTTGAATTGGATTACGGCTCTTTGCAGACGGCGTTCGCGGGCACCTTTGGCTACATAGATTTTTTTGAAGGTTCCGTCTGTGTTTTTTGTATATGGATCAAGTTCTGTGTAATACTGGCAGGTTGAAAGACTTCCCGGGGTTGGATAAAAATCCTGAATCTGATCTGGAACAAATCCTGTTTTCTTCAAATACAAAGCAGTTTCTATTGCTTCCTTAATTCCTGCCCCCGGATGAGCAACAATGTAATATGGTACAAGATATTGCTTCATTCCCAGCTTCTGATTCATTGCGGCATATTCTTTTGAGAACTGTTCGTAAGTTGCGTGAGTACTTTTACGCATAAGTTTTAGAATTTTGTCGCAGGAATTTTCTGGTGCAACCTTAAGCTGACCTGAAATATGATAACGGCACAAATCTTCCAGAAAGTGCTTGTCTTTATCCATCACAAGATAATCAAAACGGATTCCAGAACGAATAAATACTTTTTTTACACCAGGTACTGCTCTCAATTTTCCCAGCAATTCAACATAATCGCTGTGGTCAACTTCCAAATTCGGACAAGGGTCTGTCCCCAGACATTGCCGGTTTTTACAAACTCCGTGAGTAAGCTGTTTTTTACAGGAAGGCTGACGGAAATCGGCAGTTGGTCCACCTACATCGTGAATATATCCTTTGAACTGTGGATGTTTTGTAAGAGCTTCTGCTTCTTTTACCAGAGATTCCTGGCTTCGTGCCTGAATTCTTCTTCCCTGATGGAATGTAATGGCACAGAAAGAACAGGCTCCAAAACAACCACGAACACTGGTCAATGAAAATAAAACTTCAGAAAGTCCGGGAATTCCTGTTTTTCCGTTAGCAGCCGGCTGGTCGTAACAAGGATGCCACCTTCTGGTGTAAGGTAATTCCATAACCGCATCAAATTCTTCTGTAGATAATGGAAGTGCCGGCTTATTTTGAATTACAAACCGTGTATCTGATTTTTCTACAAGTATATCTGCATTAATTGCATCGGTATTCTGTTCCTGGGTTACAAAACTTTCGGCAAATTTCTGCTTTGACTGTGGAGTATCCTTTGAAATTTCTTCAAATGCTGGAAGTAAACAAACCTTAAGATTTTGTATATCTCTTCCAAGGGAATTTCGAATCAGTGTTTCAAGATTTGCATTAAAATCGGAATTTTCGGAATTTTTTTTTGCTTCACTTTCAGAAATCCACCAGCAGGTTCCACGAACATCACGTATTTCACGGACAGGAATTCCTGCATTCAATTTATCTGCAATTTCAATAATTGAATGTTCGCCCATTCCGTACATAAGTAAATCGGCTTTTGTATCTAACAGGATTGATTTTCTGACTTTGTTTGACCAGTAATCGTAATGAGAAAAACGACGGAGACTGGCTTCTATTCCGCCAATCATCACCGGAACACCTTTATAAGCTTCACGAATTTTTGAACAATAAGTGATTAATGCACGATCCGGTCTATGCCCCGCTTCTCCACCGTGAGCATAATCATCCTCCGAGCGAGGCTTATTATTGGCAGTATAATTAGAAACCATTGAATCCATTGCTCCTGCCGAAACAAGAAATCCTAATCGGGGACGACCAAGAACTCTAAAAGCTTCTACATTTTTGTAATCTGGCTGAGCAATAATACCAACTTTATAACCATGACTTTCCAGCAATCTTCCTAAAAGTGCTGCGGCAAAAGATGGATGATCTACATAAGCATCACCAGAAACAAAAACAAAATCACATTCTGTCCAGCCTCTGGCTTCCATATCTGCTTTAGAAATAGGTAAAAAATCAGTATTATTCATAAGGGAATTATAGCATTAATCGGATTATGATGTTATATCGTTATTGGATTTTTCGTTTTTTGCGGCAAGTCCAGACATTTTTGTAAAAGTTTTTTCCAGATACTGGGCCTCACTTTCGGAAAGGCTGGCACGAGCCAAAACTGAACGCCAGAAATTTTCCATATCCTCGCGGCCAGGCATTTTAAAAAATCCAATTTTCTGAAGATTATCTGTAATGCAATCAACAGTTTTATCAAGACGCTGTAAGGTTAATGGTGTGTAACCGGTAAGATTTCCTTTTTCTTCACGGAACATCTGATAGCATAAAATCTGAACAGCGTGACTAAGATTCAAAGAACCAAAATTTTCTGAAGATGGAATACAAACCCCGAGAGTACACATATCCAGCTGTTCATCAGAAAGACCAGCCCGTTCATTTCCAAATACAATAGCGACTTTTGCATTTTCTGTTTTAGCACCAGCCAGTTCTGCAAATTCTTCTGGCAAAAGAAGCTTGCCACGTTTTTTTCCACGGCGACGGGTTGTGCCTGCGGAAATTGTACAGTCTGCAGTTGCTTCATTTATATCATTATAAAATCTGGCATTATCAAAAATATCCTTTGCATGAATAGCCAGAGTATAGATTCTTTCTAAATCATAGTTTTCTTTTTTACCGACAATACGTAAATCAGAAATATCATTGTTTGCCATTGCACGGCAGGCAGCACCAATATTACGGCTTTCATCAGGGTGATCAAGAACAATAACAATGTTAGATAAATTCATAAAAACTCCAGAAAAAATCTATTACCAGAAGAAGCTGGCAATAACAAGGGCAATACAACCAAATGCAAAAAGGAGTTTTAATCCTGTGCCAAGTAAAAAGCCCAGAAAAGCAAAAGTGGCAGCTTTTAAAGAAGGTCCCCACTGATTTCCTGTATTTACCAGTTCACCGATTAATGCACCAATAAATGGGAAAATCAGAATACCAACTCCGCCCATAAGAACACCAACTACAATTCCTACAGTACAACCAGTAGTAGCGGCTTTACTTCCACCACCGTTTTTAGTCATCATTGAAGGACAAATATAATCCAGTACAGTAACTACAATCGCAACTACTGCCATAACAATGAGCCAGAAAAGTGGCATTGTATTCCATGCACTAAAACGGGTAAGTAATAAAGCGGCCCATGCAAAAGGAGGTCCGGGAAGTCCTGGTACAAAAGCACCAACGACTCCCACAACAAGAAATATAAATGCTAAAAGAATAAAAATAATACTTAAATAATCAAAAGGTAATGTCATATTGATATTTTATATTACAAATTTTTCTTTAAGTAAATGCGAAGCTGAGAGGCAAAGTCAGATTTTTTCTGAGGATTTGTCTGGAAAACAGCATTTGATAAATCAGGTACTACGCCTAATTCAGAAACTGCCGCAAGATAGCGAACATCATCAGCCTGGCGGTCATAACTCTGTGCAGTTAAACCAACAGGACCATATTTTGTTGCTTTTGAAAGGCTGTATTGATAATCTGGCTGAACAAATGAAAGAAGAATTTTATCATATGCACTGGAATCAGCGAGCTTCATACAAACAACAGAATTACCAATCAAACCGTGACTTTCTTTGCTGTTAACCAAAGGGAAACGATCTGCAGCATAACCTTCTGTAACAGACAATGGGAAAGTTCTGTGTTTTGTTAAACTTGTAAAGAACACTCCAATCTGTCTTTCATTACCAAGATTAATAAGTTCTCCATCCTTTGATGAAGTCCATTTTGTATAGAGCAGTTCTTCTTTCTGCCATTCAATAATTTTATCAAGAATTGTACGAAGGGTAACTTTAGATTCAGAATCTAATTCATAATCCAAAATTCCTTCAAGATCTTCTGTTTCAGCAAGCTTTTTTACAAGATTAGCATAAGCATTGCTTCCACCTATGGATTCTGTAACTGCAGAAATAAAAGCTAATAATTCGTTGTCGTTTCCACCACTAAGATACATTGGAACAAAGACAATTTCTTTCATTTCATTAAGAAGACTGTCAAGATTTTCAAGACTTCTTGGATATCCTGTAGTTGTCTTTTCCATTCCACGCTTGTAATAAGCCATTTCCCAGTGATCAAGTGACAATGGAAGATATTTTAAGTTATCTGGAACTAAAGATGGAACAACGTATGAATATGCTTCACCTGAAATCTTTTTTGCTTTATCAGCCAACTGATTAACAGCACTTCCATTCCAGGCAAAGAATAAATCATATTTTTTTGAAATTGTATTTACGTCATATTGATTTTCTGTGAGTACAACAAAATTTACTTTTTCTTCGTACTCAGCAGAAATTTTTTCCTGCAATGGTGCAATTACATGCTCCGGCAAGTTGTAAAAGGCTACATCAAGAATTTTTGCTTTAGCAGCTGATATACCTTTTACAATTCCGAAGATGGCTGCACCACAGAGGATTAAAGCAGCACAAATTATAAGAATGAGTTTTAAGCTCTTCTTTTTTGAAGTTTCGTTTTTATTGCTTTTATCTTTTTTGCTCATTTCTTAAAACCTATTTCTTCTGTGCAGTTTCAAGGACGTTAGCACCACCACGTTTTACAACATAACCAAGTACGGCATTTGCTGTATTATTACCATAAATAAGTCCTCGGTTATAAGTAGTAGGAGCATTAGTCTGGTTTGGACGTGTTGGTGGTGTTGTTATTACACCAGCCTTTGTTGAACCTGGGAGAGTCTTCCATAAACCAACATTAATCATATTAAATAACTTACTCTGTAAATCAGGAGTTTCTGTTGTTGGAACAAGAGAACATTCCCAAACACCTGTATACATATCCTTTACAGTACCATTAAGAGCTCCTGCAGTTGTACTTGTAAGTTTAGAAGTATCATACAAATAAGCATATACAGGTTTTACACTTTCTGTAGAATAATAACCAATAGATGGAACTGGAACATAATCTGTTCCAACAAGTTTAAGACCTACATCAATAGAAAGGTTAGAACCTACTACATCTTTACTATCTACTACTGCAGTTTTGAATTTTGCAGTTGTAGCAGAAGCAACATCTCCAGGAGCCAGGTATGCATAGCACAAATCCTGATTTTCTGGGTCGTAACCTGCAATATGAACACCACCATTCTTATCTACTGCCAGTTTACAGTACTGTCCTGCAGCCGCCATTGTTGAAGATGCATTAAATACACGTACAGGGGTTGACCATGTACCACGGTTGGTTGCATTAGTAGCTCTTGCAGCTGTTGGAGTTGCATTGTAACTGTACCACAAAGCTTTTGTCAGCTGGTTATACCATACAGCAACAAGTTTATCATCAAAATTATTAGTAGCATCTCCTTCTGCAGAAATAACACCAATAGATAAATATTCTCCAGGACTTGCATCATTACCAGAAGCATCCTGAGTATATGTAGTTCTATTGTTTGCATTAGGACTTATACCATAAGCAATAAGAGACTTATTAGTTGTATTGTAAGCTGCTGCCCCACTAGTATCAACATCTACTTCAGCAAAATCATCTGTATTAATCTTTCCATTAGTCACCGTTGTAGAACCATATCTTAATCTGATTTCATTATTAATTGAATCATAATAAGCTAAATACAAGTTAGTTCTTGTTGTACCATGTCTTGCTGTCGCTAAAGATGGTGATTTAAAACGCTGTTTATTTGTATTATCCATAGTACCCTGACCAATTCTTTCAAGACGTTCACAGTTAGTACCATTGTAAGTATTAGCAAGAGCTAACGTTGCAGAACTTCCTCTACTTGAAGCAAGAACGTATCTGTCAAGTGTTGTACTTGAAATATCACCACCAGCAGCTGTACCATATGAGTAACCTAATGCATCATATGTAAAGGCAATTGATGAGAAGGCATCATAACTCTTCAGCCACTGATAATATGACCATGAGCGACCATTTTCATGATTTCCTCCACCCATTGAGAAACTTGCAGGACCATCAGCAAATCCAAAACCAATCCAACCGGTTACCTGGTTGATAGACATTACTGGCTGGTCAATACGTCCCTGTACAGGTTTTCCGGCCTGAGAATTAATCTGCCATACATCAAGGCTTACATCATCTGTAAGTTTCTTGTTGTTGTCATTATTTGGCTGGCGGTTATATCCATAAGTTCCACAGTTTGCATCTGTTAATGCGGCTGTGTAAGAACCTTTGGCATCATTGTTATTAACATTGTTGATTGTATAAACGCCATCTACCAGAAGTTTTACTGGTCCTGTTGGAATTGCATCAGTAATTGGGAGATTAACACAATCATATGGAGCTGTTACATAAGAAAGCTTTGTACCAGCAGCAAGTGCAGTTCCAGATACATACTGGGCACCAACAAGGTTGAATCCATAGAAGGTAATTGTTTCACCATTATTTACTGTAGTTCCATCAACATTCTTTGTTGTAAAGCGAACTGGGTATACACCGTTTGATGTACGGCTTGTCTTTGACCATTTTGCTTCACGCTTCTGAAGAGCAGCAAGTTCTGTGTATACCTTTGTAATATATGGTACAACATCTAACTGATACAAATCTGTTTCTGTATCTTTATCAGTTTTTGCAGTTCCAGGAGTTGAAGATTTTGCTGTTCCATTTACTGCAGCAGTTTTACCAGCATTCAAAACTGTTGGTCCTTTGTCTGCTGCCTTTACAGTAAGCTGAACATCTTTCTTTGCTTTTTTATTGCTTGCAAGCAATTTAGCAGTATTCCAGTGGAATCTGAAGGTTACAGTGTTATAACCATATTTTTCATTTGCTACAGTTTCTGAAGCATCTGTAAAGATTCTGTTATCTGTAATATCGCTGACAACTTCAAAATACCAGTTGTTAGTTGCAATATCATATGTTGTATAATCTGTTGTTTCGATTACATCTTCTGTTTCTGGATCATCATCTACATGAGTAATTAAATGACCTGCAGTTGTTGTCCAGCCAGAACCATTTCTGCTTAATGTATAATCTGTTCCGTCAACATTAACTGTAATAGAGTTTACAAGAACGTTATCAACAGCATAACCTTCCATTGTTATGATACCAGAAACCTTTGAATCGGCATCATTTGTACCATAATCATTTTCTGTTTTCTTTGTGCTGTTAGCCCAGTCTTCTGCAAGTTCAATATGACCATAACTCTGACTGTTATTATAGAGAGAGTTATCTGAACTAGACTTCCAGAATAATGGCTTCCAGTATGCTTCAGGAGCACTGTTATCACCAAGGATTACATTTACAGGCAATGTAATAGAAGCAGAGAGTGAACCACTTTCTGTTTTATCCTGGAATGTAAATTTAAGATCCTGTTTTCCAGAAGCAATACCCTTGTCGCTGTTTAATTTAAGCAACTGAGTAGCTGTATATTCAATCTTGTAAGTATCATCATTTGCTGAAGTATAATCATCGGCATCTGAATCATCACCATAGTTACGGATTACATTTTCTGAGTTTCCAACACCGTAATCTGTTGCAGCAGTTGTTACAGTAGCGGCTGCAGAATCTTTATATGTCATTTTCCATGTAAGACCGTCATTACCACCAACAATCTGTGGAATCAAAGCAAATCCACTCTTAACTGGCAGGCGGTAAGCTTCATCAATATTTGAGATTTCAGAAATAATGTTTCCAAAACGGTCTTTACCATCTGCAACTTCACCAGAAGTTGTTGTTACCTGAACATATTTATCTGCATATGCAGTAATCCAGTCTGAACCATTAACAGAACCGTCATTCATTAAATCTGCACCAAACTTAACACCGGCAAAACGAGGAGCATTGTTCTTAACAAATGATTCATATGAATATTCTGTAGTGTTTCCAGCTTTATCAAATGCTACAAAATGAATATCAACCGAACCATCACGAATCTGTGAAGAATCAATACTTACAGACCAGGTTGTTTCAGAACCTTTAGTTGAGGTTTTTTCCATCATCTGGTCACCATCACCACCAGTCTGAACAGTATCATTTCCGTTTTCTCCTGTTTTTGAAGGATCGTATACACTAGTTTTTGTTCCACTTTCTGTAGTCATGTTATCAATTACCATAGCACCGGCAGCAAACATAACACTTGTTGCAGATGTATCAATTGAATCATCAAGTTTTACAGATTTACCATTTACATATTTGATTCGGTAAATTACACCATCAATTTTACAAAGGCCACCTGCTCTTACTTTTGGTGTTACTTCTGTAATGGTTGCTCCGTTAAGCTTAGATACAGTCATTGCACCGTTAGTAACACCGGCAATAGTTGCAGTTCTCCAGTAAAGACCATCTTCTTGTGTAAGAGCAGCTACTGATTCACGGTTAGAAGTGCTGTCTGCACCTTTAGAAATCATTGGATCAACAAGGAGAGTTGTATTTGGAGCTGTACCTCGTTCGTTTGTTACAAACATTACAACTCGTTCAAATCCAGCCTGTGTTTTATTACCATTAGAATCTTCTTTTACTGTACCAGTAAGAGTATAAGTTCCATTGCTCTGATAAATTTCTTCTTTATTTTCTGTTGTTACAGCGAATACAGGAGCTTTATTATCATAGTTTACCTTGAAGACTTTATTAGCTTCACTATGAGAATCGGAATTATCTTTAATGTTTACTTCGTATTCAAGGCTTCCAAATTCATCTGGAGTAGCATCTCCAACAGGAACATTAATATAGAAATTCTTTCCTTTTCCATCTTTACTTGTACCAATAACAGAAGCATAAGTACTATTAACAACAGCACCGTTTTGTACAATAGGAGTAACTGTTCCGTCAGGGAAAGTAACAGAGGCTTCCATGATACCACTATCATCAGAAATAGAACCTTTAATATACCAGTTACCTTTTAAGTATATACCGTCTTTAAATGGCTGACGGGATGTTACTGTTCCACTTGAACCTGATGCATACTTAATAAGCTGCATACCATCATAACCATCTATAGTGATATCACCAAAGAGTGGAGAGTTTGGATCAATAGGAACAACTTTTTCTACTGCAGGGCTGATATCGCCATTTGTTCTTGAAATAGCAAATACTCTGATTGCAATAGTTCTATTAACGCCGGCAGAAATTTCATCTTCAAATTCGCGGTCAGCATTGATTGTCTGACTCCAGCCTGTAGTACCAGTAACAAGAATACCTTTTGCAAATTTACCAGTTTTTCCAGTACTTACAATCTCATATCCAGTTACCTTTTTGTTAGTAATAATTGTCTGGAGAGCAGCTTCCCATCCTGCGTCATTGAATGCAGTACCGTTGTAAGCAGGGTCAATCTGCATATAAACACGGTCAATACTGTCTGTAAGAACTTCGGCAGTACCAGTTACACGGAGGTTACCACCAACAGCCTTGTCTCCTTCAGGATATGTAATTTCTACACGAGGAATACTTGAGTTAGGTACGTTGTTAATCATAAGACTAACTGGTTCTGAACGGTTACCTACACTGTCTTCTGCACGAATCCAAAGGTACATTTCAACATTCGAAAGACCGCTTAAGTCTTCTGTTCCTGTAAGTTCTTTGTATTTAGCATTAAGACCTGTTGTATGGAAATCTGTAGGAGTTGTTTCTCCACCGTCAAACATGATGCTCCAGTTGTTACGGGCAATTTCATCTTCTGCAGGAGTTTCATATGCAACTAATTTATATGCAGATTCTGCTGCAGGAGCTGTACTAGTGAGAGTGAATGCATACCACATTTTTGTGATTTCACTGGCATCATCTGTGCGTCCATTGATTGTATTGCTTTCTGAACCGTAGAGAGATACACCATTTGCATAATCGAACTTAACTGTTGGTTTTACATTATCAACAGTAATATCAATTGTATCTTCATAAGACTTACCAGCCTTATCTTCAACAACTACTTTAAGAGGTCTGTTTTCAATTTTCTTTCCAGTTGTTGGAGTAAGTGTTGAAAGGTCAAAGTATCCTACATAAGTTGTATTATCAGCAGAAGTTGCAGCATTTACTTTTGTTGCGGCATTTCCGTTGAGTGTAAGAGTTACTGAACCAATACCGTTACTATCGCTTGATGTTACTTGTACAAAGAGGTATTTGTCTGTATCACCACCAACAGTACCAATTTCTGTAATCTTAGTTACAGCTTTTGCAGCTTCGTATGTTGTTGAAGAAGAAACATATCCGTACAAAGTACCTACTGCAGGAGCATTTGTATCAACTTTAATATTTAATACTTCATTTACTTTTCCAGTATATCCAAGACATTCCTGTCCGTTGCTATCAATTACTTTAGGACCTTTTAAGCCTGTTGCCGCAGAAACGAATTCTGTTCCAAGAGCATCAATTACTTTGAAGTAAATTTCTTTTGCACCATCATCAAGATTATTGATTGTCCATGTTCCCTTACGGTAAATGTTTCTACTCCATTCACCAGCAGAACCGTCTTTCCACAATACTTCCTGAATAGAACCATCATCGTCTTCTACACGACCCTGGAGTGTATTATCCTTATGCCAGTATTTGTTATCTGTAGTATCAATACTGCTTGTATATGAACCTGTAGTTCCACTTGTGAGAGCAAGGTTAGAAAGAATAATTCTTGGTCTGTCTGAATCCTGATTAATATACAACTGTTTTGTTGTTGAATATGGAACTACTTTTGTATTTCCGGCAGTATCAACAGCAACAGCATAGAAGTAGAGATTGTTCTTATCTGTTAACTTACTTGTATCAAGTGATGCATTCCAAGCATATCTACTTCCTGTATAAGCAAGAGATGTCCATCCTGTCCAGCTTGAATCCTTATCTTCATTTGCAGAAGGAACAGCAGGTTCTGTTCCTACAGCATAATAGAGTTTAACTGCAGCCAGGTCTTTTGTATCGTTTGCAGTTCCCTTGAATGTAATTGTACTGTTTACATCAACAGCTGGAGTAGATGCTTCTGCATCTGATAACTGTTCAATTTCAATAACAGGGGCATCTGTATCTTTATCAATAGAGAATACTGTAAATTCTTTTGAGTTATTTAACTGATCAGTAAGAGTTACAACTACTGCACCATTTTCAATATTAGCAGCAGGAATTGAAAGTGTGTACTTATTATCTGCTACTGCAGAAGCTTTGATATTTACATCAGAAGTACCAATCTTAGTTACTGCTACACCACCGTTAGCAATTGTTTTAAGACCTGTACATGCATCGTCTGAATCTTTAGCAGTTACTACAAAATTAATTGCAGCTTTACCATTTGCAAGTTTCTTTGTATTAAAGTCTGTTTCACCATCAATACTATACAATTCACAAACTTCTGGTTCTTTACTGTCAACGTATACTGTAATATAACCGTTGGCAATATTACCTTCGAGACCGGCTTCATCAGTTGCCTTAACATAAATCTTATTTGCACCCTGAGCAGAACAAGTTACATTTGCAGTCCATTTAGCTTTATTTACTGTACTCTGTCTTAATGGAATCCATGTTTTTGTAGAACCTTCATCTGTAGAATATTCAACAGTTGCGATTCCGCTTGCACTGTCTGATGCAGTTGCTTCAATAGCAACTGTTGTTGATTTATACCACTTAACTGAACTGATTTCTGTAGCAGATGATGTTACATCTACAGTAACAGCTGGAGCAGTTGAATCTTTTACGTAAGTATTTTCAACAGTTTCTGTTTTACCAGAGAAGTCTTTTGCAGTAATAGTAAACTTGTATTTTCCTTCTCCAAGACTAGCAGGAACTGTACAAGACCATTTGCCTGTAGCTTTAGTATAAGTTACAGAACCAGCTGAAAGTTTATATGTAGCTGTTGGTGTAGAAGCACCTTCTTTTACAGCTGTAATTTCAATATCTTTAATTCCGTTTAAGTCTGTTGCAGTACCACTAATTACAAACTGTCCGTTCTTATAATTTGTACCAACAGAATCATCCTGTGTAACAGAAGGTTTTGCAGTATCAACACCAACAATAAATGGACCATATGTTAACATACGATTTTCTTTTATTGCTGTTGTTGCACCTGCAGCATATGTATCATCAACAGCTGTAATAGTAATCTGGTATACACCATCAGCAGAAGGCAATACATAGTTTACATTTACTGTAGAAGGTGTAGTACCTGTTGTTACAAGTTCTTTTTCTGCAGTTACAACACTTGTACCGGCAGCATTTTTAGTAACAATCTTAACGCTCTTAAGAACATCATCATCACTAACACTTGCAATTACTTTGTTGTTACCACTTGCATTAAACCATTCATCTTCTGGAATATCTCCTTCAGATTTTGATGAATCATATGCATAGAATGTAAAGTTAGAAGGTGTAACTTCTGGTTTATCTGTTTCCTGATTTACAGTAAACAGAATTTCACCTGTACCGTTAACACTGCTTGCATTTGCAGAATTTTTGTTACCAGCTTTGTCTTCTGCCCATACAATTACATCAAGAGTACTATCTTTAGCATATTTAGTTGTATCAACAGTTACTTCAAGAGCATTAATTGCACCCTGATCAGCTGATTTTGTTTCATTAGAACCATTCTTAATTACATACCAGACATTAGAAAGGTTTGTATCATTAATTTTTGCAGTAATCTTAATATTACCGTTTACATATTTACCTGTATCTTTTGAAACTACTGGGGTAACTGAACTTACCACAACATCTGGAGCTACATTATCCAAAGTCAATGAGAACAAGTTTGCTGAAGTTGATTTTCCAGCCTTATCTGTTACTGTAACTTCTACAGCACCAGTCTTAAGATTTGCAGCAGCGATTGTTAATGGATAGTTATTTCCAGTTGGAGTACCTGCAGCGATACTAACAGCAGTTGCACCAATCTTAGTTACTTTTACAGATGCAATTCCTGTACCACTATCTGCGGCTTCAACAACGAATGGTAAAGCTACTTTACCATTTACCATTTTTACACCAGTGAAGTCTGCGACAGAATCAACACTAACAAGATTCAAGGTTTCTGGAGCAGAAGTATCAACATTTGCAGTAAGAGTCTTTATTTCACTTTCAAGACCAGAATCATCAATTGCTTTAATGCTGATTGTATTTTCGCCCTGTTCACACTTAACGCTTGCTGTCCAGTTTGAACCAACTTCCTTAAAGTCTGACCAGTTATTACCATCGAGACTGTACTGAACATTAACAATTCCGCTTGTTGCATCAGAAGCTGTAACTGAAACATCTACTGAGGTACCAGCTGTGAACCAGGTTTTTCCACCAATTGTAGAACCTGTAGTTGTAATAGCCTGAGTATTAACAGTTGGTTTTACATTATCTTTAACAAATACACTTTCAACAGGAGTATTTGATTTTCCTGAGTAGTCAGTAGCAGTTGTTGTAATTGTATACAAACCATCATCTAAAGTTGTAGCACAAGACCAGTTAGTACCAGAAAGTGTTACTGTACCTTCAGACAATTTATATGTTTTTACTTCTTCTGAAGTTTTTGTATTTAACACTTTTACTACAATTTCTTTAATTCCATTACCATCGCTGGCTGTACCATTTAATGTAATATTACTACGAACAATATTAGTACCAGTAGAATGAGCTTCTGTAACTTCTGGAGCAGCTGTATCAACACCTACGAGGAATGGACCCATTGTATTTGTACGATAATTTTTATATGCGGCAGGAGCAGAAGCATATGTGCTGTCGTTTGCAATAATTGTTACTTTATAAACACCATCTGCAGAAGGAAGTTCATAACTAATATTTGCAGTCAATGAATTTGCAGGAATGTCCTGATTAGCAGCTGCTTTTACAACAGTATCATTTTCCTTTTTAGTTCCAATAGAAACACTAGCGATTGTATCATCATCACTTACAGTTCCAAGTAATTTTTCGCCTGCTGCAAACCATGATGTAATATCCTGTTTTGAATGACCTTCTGCAAGAATAAAATCAAAGTTGTTTGCTTCAATCTGAGGTCTATCTGTATCCTGATCAACTACATAAGTTTCTGTTTTTGATTCATCATTGATATTTCCAGCTTTGTCTTCTGCAAAAACCTTAACATAGAAATTCTTTTTCTGAGCAATTCTTGAATCTGTTGTATCAATTTCGAAATTAAAGCCTGGTTCTGAATTTTCTTCTGGAGTTGAAGTAATTACTTTTGAACCGTTACTCCATACTTCATACCATTTCTTTACAAGGTTAGTTTCTGATACACGACCTGAAATTGTAACCTGTCCGTTCAAGTATTTTGTTGCATCATTTTTACGGGTTGCTACAGGTGTTACTGATTTAATTTCTACTACAGGAAGAATTTTATCGTAATCAATTGTAAATAATGAAATTTCATTAGAAACATTATCAGCTTTATCTGTTACCTTTACATAAACAAGACCAGAATCAAGCTGAGCTGATGGAATTGTGATTTCGTATTTTCCATCTTTTAATGTACCAGAAATTGATTTTGAAACTGTACCAATCTTTGAAACTGCTACAGATTTTACTCCGGAACCAGAATCAACAGCATTTACTACAAATTTAACACTAGCACTGCTGTTTACCATTTTTATTCCAGAGAATGAAGTATCACCGTCAACACTAACCAGACTGATTGTTTCTGGAGCAACAGTATCAACAGTTGCAGGTAATGTAGTTACTGAACTTTCAATACCAGCTTCATCAACCGCTTTAATCTTAATTGAATTTGAACCCTGATCACAGTTTACAGTTGCTGTCCAGTATGTTGAGCCTGAAACAAGAGAAATCCAGTTTGTGCCATCAAGACTATACAGAACATCTGAAATACCACTTGTTGCATCTTCAACTGAAACTTTAATATCGAGGTTTTCTTTAGAATAAGAAGTTGCACTAATAGAATTATGAGCAGTTGTAATTTCTGCTGTCTTAACAACAGGTTTTACTGTATCTACTGTCCATACGCTTTCTGCAATACTCATATTTCCAGCATAATCTTTTGCTGTAGTTGTAAATGTATATTTACCGTCTGTTAAACT
This sequence comes from Treponema sp., assembly GCA_024402615.1. Taxonomy (GTDB): domain Bacteria; phylum Spirochaetota; class Spirochaetia; order Treponematales; family Treponemataceae; genus Treponema_D. The sequence goes on along the minus strand of JAKSTK010000003.1, from coordinate 34,510 downwards.
ACCTTTTGCAATAGAAGCTTCCCAAACTTTAGATGTGGCATTATATGTAACACCATTTCCTAAAGAGTAAGATTTTACAGTAGCATCTGAACCTTCTTTTTTAACAACAACATCAATTGAAGCAATACCGTTTGCATCACTTAAAGTACCAGATACCTTAAAGTTATCTGTAGCATAGTTATTGCTGTAAGCTTTATCATCTTTGAGAGTTGGGGCAGCTGTATCAACACCAACTGTATAAGGACCCCAGATTGTTTCTCTGTAAGCTTTAGCTCCTGCAGATGCTGCTTCGTAAGTACTATCAACAGCCTTCAAAGTAATCTGGTATACACCATCTGTTTTTGGGAGAGCATAGTTTACTGTTGCATTCTGTGTTCCAGAAGAAACATCTAATGGAACATAAGCTTTTGAGCCTTCTTTAACTGAAACAGATGCAATTCCATCATCGTCAGTAATACTGAAGCTGATAGAAGAACCTTTATCGTACCATGCACCGGCAGAAAGTTTATCTTTTGCAGTATTTGCAGCATCATATGCAGAAGTTGTTTGAATGGTTGGTTTATCTGAATCCTGTTTGAGGATATAACTCTTTTCACCATTCTGAGTTGTAGAGTCTGTAAAGTTTTTGTTTCCGGCTTTATCTTCAGCCCAGATTTTAATGTTTACAGGTTTATTATTTGCTGAACTGAATTCAGCGGCTGTAGTATCAATTTCTGCAGAAAGGTTGAAGGTATCTTCACCATAATCTTTTGATTTTAATACAGGAGTTTCTGAATCTCCGCTATATACTTCATACCAGACTTTATTTAAGTTTTTGTCCTGAATATCAACTTCAAAACTGCTTGTACCATTTAAGTACTTTGAATCACCTTCTGAAACAACAGGAGTAATTGATTTAATTTCAAGACGAGGTTTTTTAGTATCAATTGTTAAACGACGAGTAAGGTTACTCTGAGTTTCTCCAATTCCTTTTGCTTTAACATTTACATCATAGAACTGAAGTTTGTCTGAATTTTCTGCAAGACCAGGTAATGTAAATGTCCAGTAAACAATATTATGCTCACTGTCCTTAATAAGATTTGCCTCTGGAATTGTAGTTTCTGCAATTGATGGAGCATCAAATTCTTTATTAGTAGAGAAATCAACTTCTTTAATATTTACGCGGTAAGTAATTGCTTCAAAATCTTCAAGACCATCTGGATAAGTTGCATAACCAGAATAAGTAACAGATTTTGCACCAATAATACCATCATCTTCTACAGAGTTTGTTCCATAAGCAGTGTTTTCCCACTTTAAGATAGGTGGGTTACCAGTAGAATGTCCCTTAAATGCAAATACTTTATAACTAGGATTTGCAATGGCATCTGTAAGGTCTAAACCATGAGCCGAAATATAATAATATTTTCCAGTTGTAATTGATTCTGGAAGAGTAAGTTCAAAGTCAAAGGTTGGTACAGAACCACCTGCACCATTTAAATCTTCAGTACCATCTTCTTTATGATATGTATATTTAGTACCGTTAAGTTCATATTCACCAGGTCCCATATAAGCTAAAACCTGATTTTTTATTTCATTTGTTTTTGCAAAAGCTTCAATTTCGCTTAAGTCTGAACTATACATTTTTTTAATCTGTTCAAGACTGGCAGGAGCCTCACAAGGACCCCATAAGAATACTTTTACTGTTGCAGGACAAACATTATCACCGTTACGACCAGGAGCTAAAGAGAAACTAACATTCCCTTCGGCACCTGCAGCTTTTGTAATAGCTGTATCAGCGGCGTTTCCATAGTTACGAATTTCATAAGTAGGATTTGAGTCTGAGTTAATAGAGAATGCGGCTTTTGTAACGTAAGATTCATTAAAGAGGCGCATTACTTCTGCAGCAAGATCCTGATCAATACCTGCAGCAGTTCTGTTAACAATTTTCTTTACTTTACCAGGGTCCATTTCCTTATCAGAGTTAGACCATGTACTGTTAACTTCATCGACAATATAGAAGTTTGAAGTTGTATTACCAATACTTTCGTTGTCATCTTCATCTGGATTACGATAAATACGGGCATTATCTTCCATTTCTACAGTACACCAGAGAGCACGGTTTTCTCCTTCATTGGTACCTGCGTAGAATGCTTCATAACGATCTTTTAAATAACCTTCACGGTTGCGGTTTGCAACAACTACTTCTGTTGTAGTATCAATATTGCTTTCATAAATTGTATCAAGAGGTACTGGTGGATTATCAGGATCACTAAAGTCTGCCTTATCATCATAAACTTTAATAATCATTTTGCTGACAGTATGATCATCTGTCATAGTACCAGTTACTTTAAAGCTGGTTCCGTAGCCAGTTGGACTGGTAATTTTTCTTGAGGTTGGACTCTTAATAATAAAAATAGGTGCAGTATTATCTATATCAAAGGTTAAAGAAGCAACTCCGGAATCACGACCACTGTTATCCACAGCAGTAACATTGGCAACATACTTACCGTCTGCCAATTCCCAGCCGTTATAGCCCTTGCCTTCTCCAATAAATTTATTTACAGAGGCCTGCCATTTACCGGTAACAGGATCAACTTCGGCGTTCAGCTTTGTTACAGTCTGAGCTTTTCCTGTGTCGGTTCGCTGAATTGTGATTTTGACCTGTTCAATTCCTTTATCATCATCACATTCACCAGCTATAATGAAATCTTCGCGAATTACGCTAGCCTGTTCTGGGTACGAAATACTAAGGGTTGGGGCCTGAACATCGACCGATGATCCCAAACCAATTTCACATGAAGTATTGAGTAAAACTAAACTCGCTGCCAAAACAAGGGCATTAAAAATTCTGTTCTTTTTCATAAGGCTTTACCTCTTTCATTTACAGAAAAACAAGACTCTGCAATCTCTCTATTTTCGGTCAGTTTTTTAAATAAATTCAGTAAAATCTGTAGAATTTCTTCTACAGATTTTACCACAACTTTTCTATATATCTAGTTTTTTATCGTTTCTGAGCAACTTCGATACAGCTCTTAGTAGAACTTACCTGAGTTACATAACCAACGGCTGGGTTAGCAGTACCGTTACCCCAGATATTAGTATCGCCATTAGGTTGTGTAGTTGAGTTTTTGATTACACCAGCATCAGTTTTCCACAAACCAAGACAAATATCATTGTGCTGATTACTCTGCATTTCAATAACCTGTCTTGTAGGAACTACAGAAACTTCCCATGCTCCGGTAAAGTAATCTTCATCATCTACACCAGCAGAAATAGCAGTTGCATTGTTAGCAAAACCACCTGCATAATATGCTTCTTTAGCTCTACCTAATGATTCAGAATAATAAGAAATATGAGGAATAATAGTACCTGTAGCTGACTTACCAACATCAATATTAATGTTAGAACCTGTTACACCATAACTATCAACAACACAAGTTACAAAGTCTTCTGTAGTTGTAGCTGTAGCAGATTTTACAACAGTAGAAGAAAGATAAGCATAACATAAATCTTTGTTTTTCTGATCATAACCAGCAATATGAATACCTCCGTTATAATCAGCTACAACCTTACAATATTCACCTGCTTTAGCCATAGAACTGTCTTCATCAAATACTCTTACAGCTCTACTCCAGGTTCCTCTTTTAAGATTTGTGTTATCATATGCTGCATTAGCAGTAAGATTTCTTGAATACCATAAAGTGCTTCCATCGTACCAAACAGCTACAACAATATCATCATTTCCATTAGGTATAGCTGCAATTGAAACATATTCACCAGATTTTTCTTTTGTCATTGTAGTTGAATCGTCACCTTTAGTATCATTAGCAATCAAAGTAACATATCTTCTACAATTATCATAAGATAAGTTATCATTATTCTTTTTATTATTTTGACTAAGATTTACAAAATCTCCTGAATCTGTAATGTAATCGTAATAATCGTGATACCACTGATTCACTGCACGATCTACTTGATAAGTTTCTTTTCCTCCAAACTGACCGTATTTAATTCTTATTTCATTATTAAGAGCATCAAAATATGCTAAATACAAGTTAGTTGTATTTGTATTATGAATAGTTGAAGCAAGACTTGGAGATCTTACTCTCTGTTTATCAATATTTTCATGACTATTTTGAGCAATTCTTTCTATTTTTAATGCTTTTGTGTTATGACCATCATTATTAGGAATAGCTCCATTATCGCCAGATCCTCCATATGTTCTTACACTACTACCCCAAATACTTGATAGCAATACAAGATAATCTGAATAATCAGATCCACTTTCACCACCAGCTGTTACACCAAATGTACGGCCTAATGCATCATATGTAAACCCTGCAGAACTACAGAAGTCTACACTGAATGCCCAACTATTTTTATAAGATGTATTATTAGTTGTAGTAGTAGTTGGATAATTAGTAGCAGCAGTTGTTCCACCCATTGCAAAACCAAAAGTACCATCAACAAAACCAAAACCAAGTTTACCTGTCAAAGGATCAACCTTCATAGATGGCTGTTCAATACGACCATCTGATCTTGCAGCACCTTCCATTACATCCCAAACATCAAAATACAAATCATCTGTCAATTTTACATTATTACCTGTATTTGACTGACGGTTATATGCGTATTCTCCGTAAGTTGAATTATCCAGTGTGCCTGTATAAGAACCTTTAGCATTGTTATTATTCTTGTTGTTTACAGCAGGAATATTATTAACTGTAAGATTTACTTCTCCACTTGTAGTAATAAGAGTGGAAGCCAATGTCATTACATCATAAACACCTGTAGTTACAGTACTAAGTTTTGTACCTGTTCCAAGACTATTTGTACCATATTTTGCACCTGCAAGATTGAATCCGTAGAAACTGATTGTTTCACCTGCTGTAACAGCAGTACCTGCCTGATTCTGTTTTGTTATACGCACAGGATAATGTCCGCTAGAAGTACGGCTAGCAATTGTCCATTCTTCTTCATTATTCTTCTTAAGTGCGGCAAGTTCTGTGTAAACTCTTGCAACATATGGAACAACATCCATCTGGTAGTATGCTGTATTATTTGCTGCAGTTGTATTTGTTGTTCCTACAGTATTCTGTGCAGCACCAGTGTAAGTTAATCCTGTTTTTGCACCATTTAATCCTACTGAACCCTTATCTGTAACAATAAGCTGTGCAGCAACATTCTTTAATGTAACAACATTACCAGGTAACTGAGTACGAGTATTCCAGTGGAACTTGAATTTAACAACGTTGTAGTTTTCTTCGTCTGTGTAGTCATCTACAAGTTCAAAGTACCAGTTCTTGTTATTAGTTGATGAGAAGAAGTTTTCATATGTAGTTGTTTCATCTACATCAGCAGTAGCAGGATCATCTTCTACAAGTTTTAAGAGGTTTGTAGAAGTCCATCCAGAATCACCACGAGTAGCAATTGTGAACGCTGTACCATTACCAAACTTCATTGCAATCTGGTTTACAAGTACGTTATCACGTGCTTCACCTTCAAGAGTAATAATTCCGGAAACTTTAGGAATACTGTCTGTATAGTCTGTATTTCCATTTGTCCAGTCTGAAGGTAATTCAATATGTCCATAAGACTTACTGTTGTTGTACAGTGAGTTATCTGTATTTGATCTCCAGTAGAATGGTTTAATTTTACCTGTTGGTCTTACACCATCTGCAAAGAGAATCTTTACAGGAAGTACAATCTGAGCACTTGCAACATTTGCAGCATCTTCGTTTTTATCACTAATTGTGAAAGTCAAATTCTGTTCTTCATGACCTGTTCTTCTATCAATACCTTTATTACTGTTCAACTGTAAAAGTTTAAGAGTATCGAATGACATCTTATAGTTTTCTTCATTTGCAGTCTTATAATCAGCTGCTTCTGAATCTGTACCATAAGTACGGATTACATCATGAGAATGTGCATTTGATAATGCTGCTTTTGCAGTTGTTGCTTTGTTACCTTCGTTATCGGTATAGCTCATTGTCCATTCAAGACCACCGTTACCACCTACTACCTGAGGAATAACAGTGAGGTCGCGTTTGATTGTCTGTCTGTAAAGCTTATCAGTTGCAGTATCTTTAATCATTGATGAAATATCAATTGTATCTACGATTGTACCGTCAGATTTTTTACCGTTTACTCTTTCATTTGATGAAGAAGAAGTCTGGAGTACCTGAACATACATATCTGCAGATTCACGGTTCCATTCTTTTCCAGAAATAACACCATCGTTATTCAAGTCTGAACCATAAATTACACCGGCAAGACGAGGTGCATTATTTTTAACAGTTGCATCATAGCTTTCAACCTTAATGTTTCCAGCTTTATCAAATGCTACAAAGTTAATCTTTACAGTACCATCGAGAATCTGAGTTGAATCAATAGAGACTGTCCATTCTGTTTCTGTACCGGTAGTTCTTGTACCTTCAAGCATCTGATCACCATCACCAGAAGTTGTCTGTACAGTATCTTTACCAAGTGAGTCAGATTTTGATGGATCATAAACAGCAGTGTTGTTACCACCTTCTACAGATGGGTTATCAATTACGAGAGCACCAGCTGCAAAGTAAACTGTTGTTGCAGAAGAGCTTACTGTTGTATCATCAAGGTGAACTGTTGTTCCATCTACGTATTTAATTCTGTAAATAATACCATCAATCTTACAAAGTCCACCTGCTCTAACCTCAGGAGTAACCTTTGTAACTGTTGTATTATTAAGTTTAGTTACTGTAATAGTACCATTTTCAACTTTAGTAACTGTTCCTGTTCTCCAATACAATCCATCACTTGCAATGTCTGTTTTATTAAGGGCAGTAACATTTACACGGTTTGCCTTTCCATCTGTTCCGTTAGAAATCATTGGATCAACAATATAAGTATTTCCGCCTGTTGTTTTTGTAACAAACATTACAATTCTTTCGAATCCAGACTGATTATCACCTGTTACAGGGTCTGCATCTTCATTCAAAGTTCCAGCCAGTGTATAAGTACCATCTGACTGAACGATTGTATTACGATTTTCAGTTGTAATAGCAAAATCAGGAGCTTTGTTATCATATGAAACTACATATGTATAAGAAGCATCACTATTCTGTGCAGAACCATCCTGAATGTATACGTCATACTTAAGTTCACCGAACTTGTCTGGAGTTGTTACACCTACAGGAATGTTCAAAACAAAGTTCTTTCCTTTTCCATCTTCACTTACACCAAGTTCTGTTACCCATCCAGTTTTCTTAATCTGGCCTCCATCAATAAGAAGAACAGATTCTGTTACACCTGGCATACGAACTGTAGCTTTCTTAATACCACTTGAGTCAGAAATAGAACCTACAAGGTACCATTCGCCTCTAATAGCTGTACCATCTGAATAAGACTGATCTGCCTTGATTGTACCAGAAGAACCTGAATTGTACTGAACAAGACGCATTCCTGTTTTTCCACCAACTGCAAGGTTTCCAAATACTGGAGAGTTAGGGTCGATTGTAGCAACTACTTCTGCAGAATCACTTATACGGTGATTTGTTGTACTTTCGGCAAAGGCTCTGATACCAACCTTTCTGTCCTCGCCATTTACCTTACTGTCAAATTCATGGTTGAAGTTAATTGTAGCACCCCAACCTGTAGTTCCTTTGGCCTTAATACCTCTGTTGTATGGAGCTGCAAGACCTGTGTTTACAACTTCGTATTTATCTGCAACGCTGTTTGCAGTTGCAAGTGACATTAATTCTGTTTCCCAAGAAGCATCAAATGCTGTATCAAAACTTGGGTCAATCTGAATATAAACATTTGCAACAGAGTCTTTCTGGATAGAAGTTGTACCTGTTACACGGATGTTTCCACCAACTGAGTTACCACCATCTGGATATGTAATGGCGATTGTTGGTTTATCGGCATTAGGTACTACTTTAAGTGACAATTTAACAGGATCTGCGCTGTTATCGTTTCCTACTTCATCAACAGCGTACATCCAGATATACATGTCAAGGTTTGTGTTTAAGTTGAGCATGTAATCATCTGTTTTGCTTTCAATTGTCTTATAAAGTTCATAGAAATTATCTGTATGATATTCTGTTGGAGTTGACTGTGAGCCGTCAAATCCAAGGCTCCAGTTTTCTCTACCAACATTATTTTCGCCTGCACCTGTATAAGCAACTTCTGTCCAACCGCTTGTAGGTTTTGTTGGAGAAGTTGTTACCTTATAGTAGAGGCCTGTGATCAAACTACCATCTGTTGTTTTACCTGTAATTGTGTTTGGAATACTACCGTAAAGTGTAGAACCTTCTCTTGTAGTAAATGTAATTTCAGGTTTTTTGTTATCAACTATGATAGTTTCATTAGTACTACGAGATTTTTTAGCATTATCTGTTACAGTTGCTTCAAGCTTTTTATTTTCTGTTCTCTTATCTGCAGAGAGAGAAAGCTTAGAAAGATCAAATCTTACTACAGTCTTTGTCTTTTCTGAATTCTGCTGAACAACCTTTGCATTTTCATTTGTAGTTGTAGCGGCTGTACCATCGAGTTTTACAGTAACATTATAAATACCGTTATCATCTTTTGTATCAGCTACAACATAGAGGTACTTATTTGTACCACCAAGTGTATCCATTGCAGAGATTACTTTTGTTTCATGAGTAGAGTTATATGTGCTGCTGTCTGAAACATAACCGTACAGAGTAGAAATAGTAGGTGCTTTTGTATCTACCTTAAGTGGAAGAATTTCACTTACTTCTTTTTCTGTTCCATTGAATCCAAGACAAGCAATATCGTTGCTATCGTAAATTTTTGGACCGTTCATGCCTGTAGCAGCAGAAATGAATTCTCCGTCTTCATTATCAATAACCTTGAAGTAAATTGTTACTGAACCATCTTCAAGATCGTTAATTCTCCAGCCATTATCATAAATATTTTCTGACCATGAAGAACCATCTTTACTCCACTGAACAGATTTTACAGAGTGGTTTCCATCATCATCTTCTACAGTACCTGTAAGGTAAGATGTTGTATGCCAGAATTTTCCATCTGTATCTTTTGTACTTACATAAGTATCAGTATCTTCTGCCAGCATAGAAATTCCAGCAGCTGCATTTTCATCTTCGGTAAGTGCAAGGTTTGTAAGGCTAATCTTTGGACGGTCAGAATCCTGATTAATATAGAGTGTATCTGTTGTTGAATATGGTGTTGCAGTTGAGTTACCTGCAGCATCTGTTGCAACAGCATAGAAGTAAAGATTCTTTTTATCAGCTAATGTTGTTGTATCAATTGTTGCTGTCCATGAGTATTTAGAACCTTCATAAGAAGCAATATTTGTCCAGCTCTTAGCTGTCCAGCTTGCAACCTTATCAAGTGCAGCAGTTGGTTTTGCAGGTTCTGCAGTTCCAACGGCATAATAAAGTTTAACATCTGCAAGTTCATTTTCATCTGAAGCAGAACCCTTTATTGTAACTGTTTTATTTAAATCAATTACAGCAGTATCTGTATCAGCATCATTTACAGGAGCAACAGTACTTACAGGAGCTGTTGAATCTTTATCAATTGTAAATAATGTGAAGTCTTTAGATTTTCCTAACTGATCGTAAACAGTAACAACAACTGAACCACTTACAAGATTTGCTGTAGAAATTGAAATTTCATACTTGTTAGAACCCAGTGAAGTACCGGCAACAGAAAGATCTTTTGTTCCAACCTTTGTGAGTTTAACTTCTTTAATGCCTGTACAAACTTCTGTAGAAGAATCTGCTGCAGTTACAACAAATGAAACTGGAGTATCTCCGTTTACAAGCTTTTTGTTTGTAAATGATGTGTTTCCATCAATACTGAATAATTCACATGCTTCTGGTTCTTTGCTGTCTACATAAACAGTGATGAAGTCATTCTGGATATAACCAGTTTTATTTGATTCATCAACAGCCTTAATGTAAATCTTGTTCAAGCCCTGGTCAGGACAGTTAATAGCTGCTGTCCAGTTTGAAGTTCCAGCAACCTGTTTGAATGGAGACCAGTCTGTGTTATTAAGAGAATAAGAAACTTCTGTTACATCACAAGTAGCATCTGTTGCATTAGCAGTAACAGTAATCATACTTGTACCGTACCAGTCAGTAGAATTAACTTTTGTAGCTGATGCAGGAGTTGTTACAGATGCACTGTTTACACTTGGTGCAACCTTATCTTTAATGTAATCAACATCAACCGAAGCAGTCTTACCTGCATAGTCTTTCGCTGTTACAGTTACTTTGTATTTTCCATCAGCAAGGTCTCCATCTGCAATTGTATATGCCCATGCTTTTGTTGATGAATTATAAGTTACTTTACCAGCACTGTATGTGTAAGTTTTAACAACTGCACTAGTTTTTGCATTAACAACTTTTACTTCAATATCGCGGATACCATTTGTATCATCAGCAGTACCAGACAATGCAATTGCACCTGTAACGAAGTTCTTTGGATTTTCTGAATTTGATTCAGTTACTGTTGGAGCATTCTTATCAACACCAACAACAAATGGACCGTAAGTTGTCTTACGGTTTGCTTTAATTGCAGCTGTTGCACCATCAGCCCATGTAGAATCTGTTGCTGTGATTGTTACCTGATATACACCATCAGCAGCAGGTAATGGATAACTGAAGTTGATTGTAGATGCAGTTGAACCAGAAGCAATTAATTCTACTGGAGTTCCCACATTTGCTGTACCTGCGGCATTCTTAGTTACGATTGAAACGCTTGTAAGAATATCATCATCAGAAACACTACCAATTACATTATTAGAAGCACTTCCTGTGAACCATGATGCTTCTTCAATTGAAGCGGCAGTAGCTGAACCTGATGAAGGAGCGGCAAGATATGTAATATTTGATGGAGTAATTTCTGGAATATCTGTTGTCTGATCAACAGTGAACAATAATGTTCCTGCTCCGTTTACACTGCTTGCTTTTGCAGAATTAGAGTTATTTGCTTTATCAATTGCGTAAACATATACATCGAGAGTGCTGTTATCTGCATATTTTGTTGTGTCAATTTCAATATCAACACCAGAAGCCAATGTATTTTCTGGACCTTCTGTGCCATTTACAACTACTGTGTACCATACACGTTCAAGGTTCAAATCATTTGCTTTACCAGAAATCTTAATTGTACCGTTTACATATTTCTTTGAATCTTTTGAAATAACAGGAGAAACTGAACTGATAGAAACATCAGGTTTATCCTTATCTACTGTCAATGAGAATAATTCGTCTGTTGTAGTAATTCCAAGTAAATCTTTTGCAGTTACTGTTACAGCACCTGATTCAAGATTTGCCTTTGGAATTGTGATTGTATATTTTCCGTCTGTTACAGAAGAAGCTTTAATTGGAGTTCCTAAAGTTGTCTTTCCAATTTTTGTTACGACTACAGCACCGTTTGCAATAGTATCAAGACCGATTCCAGAATCTGCAGCTGAAACTACAATCTTAACATCTGTAGAACCATTTACCATCTTTGTTCCAGAGAATGATGTATCATCATCAACACTAACAAGAGTCAATGTTTCTGGAGCAAGTGTATCAACACTTACGGCAAGAGTCTTATCTGCATTTTCCAGGCCAGATTTATCTGTAGCCTTGAACTGGATTGTATTAGCACCCTGAGAAGCTTTTACTGTAGCTGTCCAATCGTTCTTTGTTGCTTCTGTTGTACCCTGTTTAAGGTTGAACCATTCAGAACCATCAAGACTATACTGAACATTTGCTACACCACTAGTAGCATCTGTTACAACAGCCTTAATTTCAAGAGAAGCTGTTTTGTACCATTTTGTAGAACCAACAGTCTTAGTTACTGCAGTTACTACAGATGGAGTTACTGAAGGAGCAACTTTATCTTTAATCCAGTTACAGTAAGCAATACTGTCTTTTCCTGCATAGTCAGTAGCAGTTACTTTGAACTTGTAGCTACCGTCTGTAAGATCTGCATCGGCAAATGTACAAGACCATGCTTTTGTTGAAGCATTATAAGTTACTTTACTTCCTGAAAGTTTGTATGTCTTAGCGGCAATTGCAGCATTATCTTTGAAGGCTTCAACAGTAATTTCTTTAATTCCGTTAGCATCGCTGGCAGTACCAGTTAATGCGATTGCACCGTTTGAATAACTAACACCAGCAGGACTGTTTTCGGTTAATTCCGGAGCTTTTGAGTCAACACCAATGAGGAATGGACCGTAAGTTGTCATACGGTTTGCTTTAATTGAATCTGTAGCACCAGCAGCCCATGTAGAGTCTTTAGCAGTAACAGTTACCTGATATACACCATCTGAAGATGGTAAAGCATATGTAAAGGTTGGAATTGTCTGTTCTGCAGCAGCTGTTTCTACAGAAGTACCAGCTTCATTCTTTGTTACAATAGAAACAGAAGAAATAGTATCATCATCTGAAACGGTTCCAATAAGTGGTGTTCCACTGAACCAAGAAGTGAGATTTTCTTTTGTATTAGTTTTTGCATCAACGAATGTAAAGTTATTAGGTGTAATAAGAGGTTTATCTGTACTCTGTTTTACTGTGAATAATGCATTACCATTTCTTACTTTAATAGAAACTGGAGTAGCACTATTCTTTGCTTTATCTTCTGCATAAATAATTACATCAAAACTTGCATCATCTTTAATAACAGCTTTTGTTGTATCAATATCAAAGTCAATGTCTGTATTAGCTGCTAAAGTCTGATCAGCAGCATAAGTTACTATAGAACCATTACTATAAACTTCATACCATACATTTTCGAGGTTAGTTTCTGTAATTTTTCCTTCAATTTTTACTGTACCGTTTAAGTAGTGACTGTTTGCAATTGGAGATACAGAGTTAATTGTGATTACTGGAGCATCTTTATCAATATTTAAGTTTGCAACCTTTTTATGATCTTTATGACCAACTTTGTCTTCTACTTCTACAATGATATCACCAACTTTCAAATCAGCTTTTGGAATAGTGATTGAGTACTTGTCTTCAGAAGGTGTACCAGCAACAAGAGTTTTTTCATTTTCTCCAATCTGAATAATCTTAACGCTAGCTACACCTGTAAGTGCATCACTTACTTTTACAACAAGAGGAATATCTGCATTACCATTAATTAATTTACTTGAATCTACCTGTCCATCCAGTGAAACAAATTCAAATACATCTGGAGCTTCACTATCAACTTTTACAGTAAGGAAGTTACCATCAATAGCTTTTTCATAATCGAGTTTATCTTTTGCTTTGATATAAATCTTATTTGTGCCGTCTTCACAAGTTACTGTTCTAGTAAACTTAGTATTATCAACTCTGTCCTGTGTAAGAGGATACCAGTCTGTACCATTAAGACTGTATACAACTTCTTTAATACCACTACCGGCAACACCAGCAAAATCATCAGTTGCAGTTACTTCTACGGCAATTGCTTTAGTGTCATACCAGGTTTCTGCATTAACAGTTTTCTTTGCTGTTGTTACTTTTGCAGTTACAGCAGGAGTTTTTGTATCAATTAACCAGCGGCTATTTGCAGGGAAAGTTTTTCCAGCATAATCAATACCTGTTGTTGTTACAGTGTAAGTACCATCGGCAATAGTACCTTCTGGAATTGTTACAGACCAGACTTTAGTTGAAGTGTTATATGTTACTTTGTCTGCAGCATTTTCTGCTGAAAGTTTATATGTCTTAACTGGAGTAGCACTACCTTCTGCAGTAATTGCTACTTCAATGTCTTTGATTCCATTTTTATCATCTGCAGTACCTTTTAATGTTACTGCCTGACCTTTTTTGTTGTAATTTAATCCTTTAGAGAAATCATCGGTAACAGATGGTATTGATGTATCAACACCGAATGTGTAAGGACCAAATGTTTCTGTTCTAAGGTTTTTGATTGATGCGTTTGTAGTTTCACCGTAAGTCTTATCTTTTACCACAACCTTAATTGAGTGAACACCATCAACTGTAGGAACAGGATAATTTATAGAAGTATTTGTAGAATCCTTATTAAATGAAGGAGCTGACTCTCCTGTCTGTTCTACACCATCAATATAAACAGTTACATCAGAAACACCATCATCATCTGTAAGAGCAATATTTAATTTTCCGACAGCATCATACCATGCATCTGCCTTGATATTTTCTTTAGTTTTACCTGCTTCATCGTAAACAAAACCTGCTACGATTGAAGGTTTATCTGTACTCTGTTTGAGGATGAAATCTTTGTTACCATTTAATACTTTTGTTTCATTTGTACCAATGTTTCCGGCTTTATCTTCTGCATAGAAAATAATCTTTAATTCACTTTCATCTGTAAGAGCATATTTTGTGTCTGTTGTATCAATATTTACATTGATGTTACGAGAAGTTTCATCATAAGTGTATTCTGATTCTGGAGTACTTGATGTTGGATAAGTTTTTACTCCGTTTGACCAGATTTCATACCAGATTTTGCTAGGGTTCTTTTCATCAATACGACCGTCTACAGCAATCTTACCGTTAAGATACAAATTGCCTGCTTCAGAATCTCTTACATAAGGTTTTAATGATGTAAGAATTACCTTTGGTTTCTGAGTATCAATCTGGAATGTACGTTTAGCTTCACCAATAACTCCAGAAGCATCTGTTGAAGTGGCATTTACTGTAATTTTCCAACTTTCAATAGCTTCTGTGCTATCTGGAACACCTGGAAGTGTAATCTTCCAGTAAATATTATTTTCAACTGGATCAGTTCCTACTTCTTCAACATTACCAGTAATATTTGGAACACCTGTAACATCAGTTCTTTCTGCTTTATAACTAATGGCACTCTTAGTATCAATACCATCACTATATTTTGCATAACCGTAGAAGTTTAATTCTCCAGAACCAACAATACCCTGATTTTCTACACAGTTTGTTCCGTAAGAAGTATCAGTCCAGAATACTTCAGGAGCAGCACCAGAACTCTGTCCTTTGAATGCAAAGAAATATGATTTTGGAGTTGCTGCAGCACCCATTAAGTCTTCTGCATATGCAGAAATATAATAGTATTTATTTGGATTAATAGTATCTTCAAGCTCAATAGACTGAATTAAATAGTCTTTAGAACCTTCATCATAACCTTTATCATAAACAACACCGTTCTTTTTATAAGTTTTGCCTTCCCATGTGCCTTCACCGTTATATGCAATAACTCTTGCTTTATGTTCTGCTTTCTGATCTTCGTAATATGCAAAAAGTGTATCAAAATTTGTACTGTACATTTTTGCACGCATTTCTTCAGTTACCTGATTTTCTTCATAAGGTCCCCAAAGGAATACTTTAAGTGTTTCTGGTTTAATATTTTCCTGGTTACGACCATAAGTTAAGTTAAATGTTACTGATGCAGAAGTTGTTGCAAGTTTTGTAACCGGTGCATCTTTTAAAATACCATAACTGCTTACTTCGTAAGTTGGATTTGAATCTGAGTTAATTGAGAAAGCAGCTGTATTAGAAATTGCATTGTTATAAAGATAAAGAACCTGACTTGCAAGTTCTTCTGAAACATTAGTAGCAGTACCGTTAACTACTTTTTTTACACGACCAGGGTCCATGTCACCACTAGTCC
This sequence comes from Treponema sp., assembly GCA_024402615.1. Classification (GTDB taxonomy): domain Bacteria; phylum Spirochaetota; class Spirochaetia; order Treponematales; family Treponemataceae; genus Treponema_D. Next base: position 18,961 of record JAKSTK010000003.1, on the reverse strand, counting down.
AGATGTTATTTACTTTATCTGTAATATAAAAGTTACTGGTTGTGTTACCAGCTGAAGTATTTTCTGCTTCTGAAGGATCTTTGAATTCTTTAGCGTTATCCTGTACTTCGATTGTACAAAGAAGAACTTTATCGTCGCCTTCTTCAACACCGGCATACATATGATCATAACGGTCTTTAAGTTCACCTGCTCTGCTGTAATTTGCAATAACTACTTCGGCAGTTGTATCAATATTGTTTTCTACTACAGTTTCAAGAGGGACAGGTGGATTTTCTGGATCAGAGAAATCTGCATCTTTGTCATAAATCTTAATTGTCATTGTGCTGACAGTATGATCGTCTGACATTGTACCTGCTACTTTGAAGGTAGTACCAAATTTTGAAGGAGAAGATATATTTTCTGAGGTAGGATTTTTTAAAATGAAGATTGGAGCTGTATTATCGATGTCGAAAGAAAGAGAAGCAACACCAGATGGACGGTTGGTATTATCGATGGCAACAACGTTGGCAACATACTTACCATCACAAAGTTCCCAGCCGTTATAGCCTTTTCCTTCACCGAGCCATTCGTTGATTTCTGCGCGCCATTTTCCTTTCGCATTGTCTGCAGGAACTTCAAATTCCTTTGCAGTCTGGCTCTTACCAGTATCAGTGCGAAGAATTGTGATTTTTACCTTTGCTACGCTCTTATCATCATCACAGTCACCGGCAATAACAAAAGTATCCCGGATTACACTTGACTGTTCAGGGTATGTGACAGATACGGTTGGTGCAGCAATATCAACAGACGCACCCAAACCAATTTCACATGATGTGTTGAATACCAATAAACTAGCAGCCAATGCTAAGGCACTAAACAAACGACATCTCTTCATAGACAATACCTCTACTAAAAAAAAATCCTATCTTCTTTCTTTATAACTAAATAACTTTTTCAATAAGGTAATCTGCTTATTATTATCGTATTTTAAAAAATTTGCAAATTTCCTCATATGAATTTCGGCATGAGTACTGAATTTCTTTAATTTCCAGTAATAAAAAAGGCTTTATAAGCAAAATTTACCCATAAAGCCCCGTAAATAATTTAATTTTTATTCATTTTTTCAAGCCGTTCTTTCAAATGTCTTGCATACAGGTCTATTTCATCACGGTAATGTTTACTTTTAAGAGTTGGGAATCGTTTCATAAAGCGTTCTACATTACGGTTTCTGCCTCTGATTTTTTCGATTCTTTCTATTATATTGCTGTTAATCTTTGATTTGTCTGTAAGTGCATGCTGTCTTACCGAGTTAATCATATCCAGTAAAGTTTCTTTTCTAAACCATTCCTCGTGACCATAGTGATCTTTCAGACTTTCGCCAAATGCTTTGAGTTTTTCCATACTGGCATTAAAGTCTACCAGGCGGCGGATTGTAATAATCAAATCTACCGAAAGTAAAACTGCTATTAATATAGAAGAAATTTGAACTACAGTATCACCCAGCCAGTTTAAAAACATCAGAACCAGAGGAATTGCAAAATGAATACCAACAACTCCCATAACTCCAAACAGAACAGAATTCAAAAGACAGATTCTGCCATTGAGATTCACCTTGTAATGACTGTAATCCCACCAGAGAGTATGAAACATTTTTTCCAACACCCAGCTGCTAAAATATTCCACTGCAGAGCACAAAATCATTGATGCAAAGAAAAGAGGAATCCAGGTTTTATAAAGTATTTGGGGAAGAAAAAGCAAAACAGCTCCTCCACAACCGTAAATAGGACACAAAGGTCCGTTCAAAAATCCACGATTAATGAATTTGTGTTCAAAAAATAAACCTACGTAAGTTACTTCACAGCACCAGCCCACAAAGCTGAAAATTATGAACAGCAAAAAGAACTTTGGAAACGGCATGTAATAAACAGGCACAACATAATCGACTAAATTTAAAATATTCATACTAAATCTCCATACTTTAAACATAAGAAGAATTCTTCTATAATTCAAATTTATGGAAGTATTTTTAGGTATTCCGGCTTCGGACGGAACTAGTATTGGTGCGGCATTCGTAATTCCTGAACCAGTAAAGAGAGCAATCCCTCATCACAGAATTAATCTTGATCAGATTAATAAAGGCTGGTCGCGTTTTGAAAATGCAGTTCAGACAGTATGTATGAATCTTACTGAACAGCTGGATTCTCTTTCAAAAACTGATCCAAAAGATAAAGCTCAGCGGGAAATTTACGAAACTTACATTCTTATGCTGGAAGATCCTGTTTTTACTCAGGAACTTAAAAATTCTTACCAGAAAGATCTTTACAATATTGAATACACTGTAGAGCAGAAAGCCCTGGAATATGCAACAAAGCTTCAGCAGGCAGGTAACTACTACCTTTCTGAACGGGCAAAAGATATTACTGATGTTTTTGACAGGGTTCTGGATGAAATGCTGGATATTCATCCTTTTGATATTAATAAAGTACCAGATGGAGCAATTATTCTTGCAAACTCATTAAGTTCTGCCGATACAATTATCCTTTCTAAAAGAAAGATTGCCGGTCTTGCTCTGGCAGAGGGCGGTGTTGCTTCTCACGTAGTAATTCTTGCCCGCAACTATGGAATTCCTACTATTGTTGGTCTTGAAGGGATCAGTAAAAAAGTTAAAAACGGCGAAACTGTAATTATTGACGGTAATACTGCAGAACTTCTTGTTGAACCAGATAAAGAAACTATTGCCGAATATAAAGCAAAAATCCGCGAAGAATATATGCACAAGGTTGCATTGCGCAAATTCCTTGATAAACCTGCTGTTACAAAAGATGGTACACAATTTAAGCTTATGGCAAACATTGGTTCTCCGGAAGAAGCAGAAATTGCCAAAGCAGAAGGAGCTGATGGAATCGGTTTGTTCAGAACAGAATTCCTTTACATGGCTCAGAATGGCGCTTCTATGAATGCGGCTGCCCGTTCTTTTAGTGAAGAAAATCAGTATCAGGCTTATTCCCAGGTTCTGGAAATTATGGAAGATAAACCGGTAATTATCCGTACACTGGATGCCGGTGGAGATAAATTAATTAATTCGGTTGATATTCCTGAACTGGATGAAAAAAATCCGTTGATGGGATTGCGTGCGGTTCGCTTAAGTCTGCTTTATCCTAATGTATTAAAAACTCAGTTGAGGGCACTTTACCGGGCAGGACTTAAGGGAAATCTTAAAATTATGTTCCCTCTGATTACCAGCGTTGAACAGGTAAAAGAATGTCTTGAACTGATTGAAGAAGTAAAAAAAGAACTTACTTACGAAAATATTCCGTTTAATCCTGATATTCCTGTGGGAATCATGGTGGAAACTGCTGCAGCGGCAATTATTTCTGATTGTCTTACAAAGGTTAGTGATTTCTTCAGTTTGGGAACAAACGATCTTACTCAGTATACACTGGCAATTGACCGTGAAAATCAGCATGTTTCTAACCTATATAATGAATTCAGTTTACCAGTACTCCGATTAATTCAGACTACAATTAGTAATGCAGATAAAGCAGGTATTCCTGTAGAAGTTTGTGGTGAAATGGCTGGTCGTCAGGACAGTGTTATGGTTTTAGGCGGAATGGGAATCAGAACTTTAAGTATGAGTCCTAAACTGATTTCCAGTACAAAAGAATTACTTTCACGCTTTACAATTCAGGAGCTGGAAGCAATTTCGGCAAAACATTTGAATAAGTTTTAGAGGTTTTTAATGGCAAAGAAAAAGGCAAAACCAGATTTTAGTAAACCAAAACAGGCAGAAGAAGTTCAGGCTCAGACTCTGGACGAAATGCCAGATTTTATTGATCCTGCCGCAGCAAACGGTTCGGCTACAGTTGAAAAAGACGGAACTGTAACAGTTACCGGAGATGTACGCCGCCAGGATCTGGAATTTGACGGACTTCCTACAGTTGTAATTGCCGGTAGACCAAATGTTGGTAAATCTACCCTTTTTAACCGCTTTTTGCAGAGAAGAATTGCCATTGTAAACGATCAACCTGGTGTAACCCGCGACCCTGTTGAAGCAACAGCATTTTTGAATGATAAACCTGTTCACCTTGTTGATACCGGCGGATATAAACTTACCCGCGATATTGGAACAAAAGAAGCAGAACTGGATGATTATGTAGTTGAACGCTCTCTTGATATGATTGAGAAAGCCGATGTTGTAATTCTTTTGCTGGAAGCAGGCGTTATTACCGGTGAAGATGAAGAATTCATTATCAAAATGCGTCCATATTGGAATAAGCTCATTGCGGCTGTAAATAAAACAGAAGGTGGAAAAAACGAAGCAGAAGCATGGAACTATGCAAAATATGGTTTTAATGAACTGATTTTTATTTCTGCTGAACATGGTGACCGCTTTGGTGAATTAAGTACTTTAGTAGAAGACCGTTGTGATTTTTCTAAAGTAAAAGTACTTTCTGCTGACCGTCCAATTAAAATTGCAATTCTTGGTAAACCAAACACAGGTAAATCAACTCTTTCAAATAAATTGACTCACTCGGAAAATTCAATTGTCTGCGATTATGCCGGCACAACCCGTGATGTTGTTGAGGGAGAATTTGAATATGGCGGAAGAGCCTTTAAGGTTCTGGATACTGCCGGAATCCGCCGTAAAGCAAAAGTTACTGACGATGTTGAATATTATTCTGTAAACAGAGCAATCAAAACTCTGGATGAATGTGATGTTGTTTATCTGTTGATTGATGCGGTAGAAGGTCTTGCTGAGCAGGATAAAAAAATCTGTTCTCTTGCTTTTGAAAAAGGCCGTGGAATTATTTTTGTTTTGAATAAATGGGATTTAAAGGAAGATCAGAGCAATAAAGCCATTAAAGGTGTTCGTGAATGGATGAATATTATGTTTGCCCATATGGATTTTGCTCCAATTCTGCCACTTTCTGCTCTGGAAGGAAAAGGAATTAAAGATCTCTTAAACAAAACTATTGAATTGTACGGACAGCTTACAAAGAAAATTGATACTTCTGCTTTGAATAATGCTCTGCAGGATTGGCTGGACCGTTATCCACCTCCAGCAAGTAAAACTTCTCACTTTAAAATTCGCTATATGACTCAGACAGGTACAAATCCGGTAAGTTTCCTGATTTTTGCAACCCGTCCTGAAGTTGTACCAGAAACTTACCTTACATATCTTAAAAACAGAATTCGTGAAGACTTAGGTTTTGACCAGATTCCTGTAATTGTAGAAATGAAAGGAAGCCGTACAAAGTGGGAAGATCGGGAGAGAGACTAATTTGACTTACACTATTGGACAGGTTGAAGAAATCACCGGTGTAAAAGCTCATATCCTCCGATACTGGGAAGACACAGTTCCAGGTTTTAGTCCGCAAAAAGATAACGTGGGCCGCCGCTACTATACACAGCGGGAACTGGAACTGATTTTCCGATTGAAATATTTAATTACCGAAAAGAAATTTACTACAGAAGGTGCCGGACAGCAGATTCTTGATGAAGCAGAAATTGTTCAGCACAACGCAGAAATAATTCAGGAACTTCACGCTGCAAAGGCAGAATTAACTGAATTATTCTTTTATGTTCAGAGTTTAAAAAAATAATCACTTCTAAATACAGGAATTCTCATGGCAGAGACAACAGACAAATTTTACACAAAATTCACAGAAACTAAAAAAGGTGCTCATAAAAAAGCAGCAGCAAAAAATGCAAAAAAAGAATTCCAGAAAAAGTTAGAAGCTAAAAAAACAGCAGAAGCCAACAAAAGCCCAAAAAGAAATCCTTCTGCAAAAAATGCAGATTCACAGAAAAATCAAAAATCAAATACTACATATGAACTGAAGAATTCTCTGTTTGCGGTAAAATCAATTCCAGAAGATTCAAAAGCAATTATTGAAAACTTTGATAATGTGGTTCAGGGAGTAAAAGCACTTAATTCTAAACAGTTACAGCGACTTCCAGATGATATCCGTGAGCTTTCTCATCAGCTTACAGACCAGCGGGCAAACCGCCGCCTTGGTTATATGAACGAAAATGCCCAGCTCAGCGCTTATGTCCGTTATTACACCTGGTGGAATTTTGTACGATTAACAAGATTATTTTCGAATCTTCCAGCAGAAAGTTTTCCAAGTACTGATGGAATTGCTTTGGATTTAGGAAGTGGACCATTAACTGTAATTTCTGCTTTGTGGCTGGCTCGTCCGGAACTTAGAAAACTTAAACTTACCTGGTACTGTCTTGATGTTTCTGCCAACTCTATGGCCTTAGGCGAAGATATTTATCTTTCTATTGTGGCAAAAACCTTTAATGAAGAGGTTTCTGAACCATGGAAAATTATCCGCGTAAAAGGAAGTTTCGGTACACAGATTAAGCAGAAGGCGGATTTTATTACCTGTGCAAATATGTTCAATGAACTGGATCAGGCTGGAGATATGCCGCCGGAATATCAGACAAAAAAATACTACGAACAGCTCAAAACTTATGGCACACCAGAAACAAAATATCTGCTGGTAGAACCTGGAGTTCCAAAGGCTTCCAGAACCTTAAGCCTTTTGCGGGAACGATTTATTAAAGATAATTTTACTGTAAAAGCACCTTGTCCTCATGGAGGGGAATGTCCTATGAACGGATTTAAGGCTTTTACGGGAAGTCAGAATAAATGGTGTAATTTTGCTTTTTCTACAGAAAGTGCACCAGAAAAGCTTTTGAAATTGTCGGAAAGGGCAAAACTGCCAAAAGAACGGGCAACTCTTGCATTTATTTCTGTTACAAAATCGGCAGCTGTAAATACTGAAAATGAATTACTTTGCAGAATCGCATCTGATAACTTTAAATTGCCAGGCTACCGAACAGGAGTTTATGCCTGCAGCCGTCTTGGTTTAACTTTGCTCAGTGAAAAGCAGAAGGATTCGGGAAGCGGACTTGCCTCTGGAGATTTAATCAGCGTTAAATTAAAAACGCCGGAATCTTCTCTCCCTAAGGACGAAAAATCCGGCGCTGTAAAAATTGAATTGTAAAACTCTACTTATTTCTTCATTATGAAGCCAACAATAGAAACGATCCATCCAGCAACAATCATGTAGAAACCGAATGTTGCGTGTTTAAGGAATCCTTTACCAATAGCTTTGTAGATACCACCATTTGTTGTGAATCCAATTACGAGGATTACACCACCAGCGATACTTACAATCAAACCAACCAATTTAAGGATGCTAAGATTTGGCAAGAAACATCCAACGATACCAACGATAGCTCCAATAAAAATCAAGAGAGCACCGATTGTAACAAAACCAGAGTTATCGAAATTAATAAAACTGAATCCGTTTGAAGATCCAACAATTTTTCCACTGAACATAGGACAGCAGAAACCGATAGCAACTAATGCCATACCAATCAAGAAAATGATTGGAAGAGAGAGACTCTTTTTTCCCATTTTTATTCTCCTTTTTTAGTGGAAATTGGGTTTTCCACAAGTTCTAGGTGTTTATTTTAACACAGTAAACCGTTTTTGCAAACAAAAGGGACAGAGTAAATTGGGAATGGCTGACAAAAAAGGCTTCCGTTGCACAAGATCCGCATTCCGAATTACTTTACAATTTCCTGTTTGTGAAACTCACCTACTGTGTGGATTTGATCAATGAGGGGTTTGCCAGAAAGATTAAGTGGTTTCTGCTGGTCTTTGAGGTCGATAGTGAAGCGGTTCATGGAAAAGTGCTGGAAAATGAAAACTTTATTCCAGGCGTCTTTTCCTTCTTCGGTAGCAAGATAAGTTTTCTGTAACTGGACAAGATAATCTCTAAAAAAGCCTTTTTCTTTAAGTTCGGCGTAGCCTACCATCCACAGTTCTGGTTTTACCTCTTCCGGGCCGGCGGCAGTACACAGGGCGGTATGAAGTGCGGCAGTTTCTTTTGCCATCCACAGCTGGCTTTCTAAAATAAGATTCTGTACTGTTTTGCCGCCGTCCTTCATAATTTTACGGAGCTGATTTGTTTTTGCACTGTGAACTGGAGTTTTGTTCAGAATAATTACATTTTTGCGGAAATCTACCTTTAATTCTGGATTGCGGTTAAAAAATCCATCGGCAATTTTTCCGGCCTGACCTACCAGATAACGATTATTTTTAGCAAGCTGTTCATCTTTTCCAGGATTATCACCAATTACAATTAAACGGATTTCATCTTCCTGTGTAAGTTTGTCTAAGTCGCGGTTATAAACAACTGGGGTTTCAAAAGGATATTCTGGAGTTTTAAATGCTAATGCGGCTGTTTTTTGAAGTTCTGCAAGATTTGGGCACTGCTGACTCCAAAGGTTTACCTGTGTCTGGAATCTCTTTTTAAATTCACAAAAAATTTCCCACTGTTTACTGTTCATTTTTTTACTCCTAATTATAAATCATTTTCAGAACACGGCTAACTGCTTCCTGAATCCGTTTGTTGATTGTAGTTCCGGTGATTTCTGCTTTTCGGATAAAACCTACATCGTAATAGCCCATGCTGTTGCCGGCAGAATGACTTACATATTCACCTTTATACGGACCGTAATCAAGAACTATCTGCGGTACAAGACCTATGCCCAATCCCATTTGAACCAGTGCCATAATTGCTTCGTTTCCTTCTGTTTCTGCAATAATTGTAGGTTTTACATTTCTGGATTTTATCCATTTTTCAAAACGAACCCGGGCAAGTCCGGTTTTTGGAAGAATCAAAGGAACGGTAGAAATAATATCCTGTGGAGAACCTTCCAGATTTACAAACTGACTGTTTTTTGCAGCGGCGTAAACCAAAGGAGTTTTTACTACACTGAAGGTATCCATCTGTGAAACGCCGCTTTCGGGAATTGCGGCAACGGCCATGGCGGCGCGCCCTGCTCTAACAGCTTCTATAGCTCCGGCAGGGTCTCCTGTTTCGATTGATAACTGAATTTCCGGATATAATTCTGTAAATTTTTTAAGGAACTCTGGCAGTACTGTATAGCAGGCGGTTACGGAAGCGTATAGATGCAGTGAACCTATAATTTTTTCTTTTTGGCCGGAAAGTTGTTCTGTAAGCTGGTTTCTTCTCTGAATTGATTCCTGCGCATATTTGAGAAAGATTTTTCCATCGGCGGTGAGGCTTACCTGCCGGTTGCTGCGATCTACCAGAATCGAGTTGGCTTCTTCTTCCAGACGGGTAATAATTCGGCTAAGTGCGGATGGACTTAAATTGAGTTTTGAAGCTGCCCGTCCAAAATGCAACTCTTCTGATAAGGCAACAAATGCCTGAAGTTCATAAAAATTCATCAACTTTTCCTATAAATCTGCCGAATATATGTATATAATAGATTATTATAGGTATTTTGTTAATTGAACTAACCGGGTAATCAAGTGGAGGAAAAAATATATGAAAAAGGTACTGGCTTTTGTCTGCGCTGCATCGATGAGTTTGTCTCTCTTTGCTTTGGACATTTTTAATTACGTTCCAGTTACAGGAAATGTAAAGACTTACACTGAAACAAACTTTACAATCAGTTCAAAATTTGGAAACTACTTCAGAACTCCAAATGCTAAAGTTGTTCACACAAGAGACGTTGCTGGTAGAGAAATTGAAGTAATTGAATTAACAGCAAGAGATGCAATCGTAAGTAAAACAACTAACACATACGATGTTTACGGTAACCTTACAGAACAGACTTGTAATGATGAAGCAGGAAATCTTCTCTGGAAATCTACAACAACTTATTCTGGTGTAAAAAAAGCTGATTATTCTGAATACGGAAAGGACGATATCCTTAAATCTAAAACTATTTTTACATACGACAAAGCAACCGACCTTCTTATTGATGAAACTGGTTACGATGGAGATGGTACTTTAGTTTGGAAAATCATTTACACTTATGATGATAAAGGTGTTCTTTCTGTAATGGATGAATACAATGCAGATGGTTCTCTGGCTGTAAAAACAACTTACACATATTCTGATGACGGTAAGATTGATACTCTTATTGTTTATGATGATTACACTCAGGAAACTCTTAAAAAAGTATTCCGCTACACAAACGCTGCACTTACAGAAATTACAACTTACAATACAAACAATGTAATTACAAAACGCCTTACTGTTAAATATGACAACGGCGGAAACGTTTCTAAACTTTCTGAATACAACATTGCACAGAAATTCGGTACAACAGTAAACGAATTAGTTTCAATGTCTGAATTCCTTTATAAATAAGTTTTAGAACTTAATGTTAGAAAGGCTGAAGTTTATGCTTCAGCCTTTTATTTTTTAACTGTCGTATAAGTATTACCAGGGCGAATCCTTGGGAAAAATTTTTTAAAATCCTTTATAATGAAGTTATGAGTACTAAAGAAAAAGTTCTGGAAAATTTAAAAGCAAATAAAGGAATGGAAGTTTCTGGTCAGCAGCTGGCAGATTATTGTGATGTAAGCCGTGCTGCAATCTGGAAAGCAGTAAATTCTCTGCGACAGGAAGGATATGAAATTACCGGTTCTACTAACGGTGGGTATATTCTTTCGGAAAATAGTGATGTTTTTAATTCTGAAGTTTTTGGCGATTATTTGAAAAACAATTTTACTTCTCTTGCAGAGGTTCACTATGAGCTTTTTTCTGAAATTGATTCTACCAATACTTATGCAAAACGCTTACTGAATGAATGTGGCAATTTAAGAAACTTTGACGGTACTCTTACATCGGCAGGAAAAAAATATCATAAATCAATTATTGTGGCAGAAAGTCAGACTGCTGGACGAGGTCGCCTTGGAAGAAATTTTGTCTCTCCTGCAAAAACCGGCATTTACCTTACAGTAATTTTTGCTCCGGAAGGTGGAATCACAAATCCTCCCAGAGTTACGGCCAGTGCGCCTGTAGCTGTTTGCCGTGCCATTGAAAAACTATACGGAATTGAAACTTCTATTAAATGGATAAACGATATTTTTGCCGGTGGAAAAAAGATTAGCGGCATTTTGACGGAAGGTTCTGCTAACTTTGAAACCAGAATGATTGAATCGGCAATTATTGGTATTGGAATTAATATTGTTGATAATCCTGAAGTGTTTGGTTCTGAAGTAAGTAAAATTGCCGGTGGTATTCTTACTGCGGAGGATATAAAAGATAATAAAATCAGCCGTTGTGCTTTAGCTGCGGAAGTTGCCGGAAATCTGATTAAAATTCTGGAAGAACCTGTTGCGGCAGTAATGAAAGAATACAAAGAAAAATCCTTCCTGCTTGGTCAGACTATTGAAGTGCATCCTGTAATTGGTGATGAAAAATCGGTTTATAAAGCTAAAGCGGTGGATATTGATGAAGAAGCGTCCCTGGTGGTGGAAACGGAAAGTGGGGATCGCAGAACTTTGATTTCTGGGGAAGTAAGCTTAAAATCTTCCAGTTTTGGTAAAGCCGATTAAGTTTATAAAAAAAGAAACTAACAGAAATTAGTTTTAATTGTCTCTGATTGTTAATGCCCGGGCTGAGTTCCAGGCATTTTTCATTCCTACAGACAATAAAACCGGCAGAAGTTTAAGATACATCCGTAATCCTTTTTTTCCGCCCCGTGCCTTCCACACCAGCTTTGACTGATTCCAGATTTTATAAACCAGAGGAATAAAACACACAAACAAAGAAATTGTATTTGTGAGGGTATTTTTCTTTTTAAGATGAAGCACTTTTCTTACAAAACTTTCTATTACTCCTACTCCATCACGAATCTCCAGAGAAGTAGAAGTTTTAAAAACAATTGAAGCACTCTGCATCACCGCAAAAAGTTTAACTAACTGTAAAGCAATGGAACTATCTGTAAAAATTTTTATTCCAGAGCTTTTTATGATAGAAAGAAAAACCTGCTGATTTGCGTTATCAAAGAAAGTAGAACACACATCGGAACAAAAACCTATTAAGTACAACAAAGCTGCATAGAAAATTACAGGTTTAAGATCTGATAATTGTTCTCTGATTGAAAAACGCAAACAGCAGGCAATAATAAACTGAAGGATTACAAAAAATACTGAAACTAACGGATGTAAGTTAAATACTACAATATTCAAAGCCGGAATTAAAAGAATTTTCAGCCAGGCAGGCATTTTATGAAAAAGAGAATTTCCTGATTTATAACTGAAGGCTGAATACTTATGCATAAAATTGATTTACCTTTACCAGACAAAATCTTCCAGAGCTTTGTAAGAATTAAGAGGATTTCTGATATTCCACTGTTCCAGATTCTGATTCAAGGCTTCGGCTGGAGTTCCTTCAAAAACCTTCTGGCCCCGGAAAAGTACAACAAATTTGTCTGCGAGACCAAGACATTTTTCTATTTCGTGAGTAAGAAGGATTATGGTTTTATTTTCTGATTTTAAGGTTTGAATAAGTTGATTTACCTGCTTTACGCCAGTGTAATCAAGATTGGCATAAGGTTCATCAAGAATAAGAACTGGAAGATCCATTGCCAGCATGCAGGCAACAGCAAGGCGGCGTTTTTCTCCGCCAGAAAGAAAACGGGCAGGATAATCTGCTTTTTCGGTAAGGCCAACTTTTTCTAAGGCTGCATTTACTGCTTCTGCGATTTTTTCTTTCTTCCAGCCTAAGTTTTTTGGACCAAAAGCAATATCTTCGCGGGGAGTTTCTCCAAGAATCTGAGTTTCTGCTTCCTGAAAAACAAGTCCGACTTTTCCGTTACAAAGAATTTTTCCGCTGTCGGGAGAATCCAGATTAGAAATCAAAGACATAAGCACACTTTTTCCAGAACCGTTTTCGCCACCAATAATTGTGCAGGCATTTTCCGGAATAGAAAAAGAAACATCTTTTAATACCTGATGTTCTCCCATTAAAGTCTGGAAGGTTTTACTTACATTTTTGATTTCTATACTCATATTTTACTGCTTGTCTGTGTTCTCTTCAGATACTTCTGCAGTTTCTGTTGTTTTTGCAGTTTTCTTTTCTGTAAAAAGATACTGTGCAAGAACCGGGCGAACTGCCAGTGCAACAGGAATTGCAATAATGATTTTTACCAGATCACCTGGAAGGAAAGGAATTACACAGGCACCCATAGTATAACGCAAAGCAGAAGAACCTGCAGGTACTTTTCCTTTTTCCAGACCCCAGAAAGCAAAACGAATTACGCCTGGAATGTAAAGAATAATCATTCCGGCAAAAATTGCAGCAACTACACGGATAATAGTAATTGCATCTGGTTTTTTCTGTGTTACGGAAGGTTTACCGGCAATAAAACCTGCAACAATTGCACCAAGCAGATAACCAGGGAGGAAGCCACCAGTTGGTCCCATCCATACAGCAAGGCCAGAAGTTCCGCCTGAATAAACAGGGAGACCAATTAAACCTGCCAGAAGGAAAATAGCAGTTGGAATTCCGCCAAGATAACCGCCAAGCAGAACACCTGTAAGAATACAAAGCATATTCTGAAGAACAATAGGAACTGGTCCTAAAGGAATACGCATAAAACAACCAACACAAATAACTGCAGCAAATAAAGCTGCGAATACTGAAATTAAAACTGATTTTTTCATAGGTTTACTATAGTGATTTATAAAAGTATTGTAAACCTATATTTTACATTTTAAGTTTACAATTAAAATCACATTTCAAACAAAAGGGACAGAGTAAATTGTGTTTTTAACCAATTTACTCTGTCCCTTTTGTTTATAAAAAAACGCCCTTCCGTTTTACCGGAAGAGCGCCAAAAAAAGTATTAGTGAAGTAAACTATTTCTGTTTTTTGTAGATGTCGTTTGTCATTTTAACAATGTTTTCTACATTGTGTTTTTTACAGTCTTCGAGGTAAGCATTCCAGTCTGCATCATTGTTGATATCTTTCTGTCCTGTTACAAATTTCAAAGTACCTGCATTGATTGTATCGATAAGTGGAACTGCCCAGAGGTTGAGCTGTTCGCGTTCATCTTCAGATGGTTTAGCTTTTGGATCTACAGTTGCTACAGTCTTATATTTTCCATAGCGTGCATAGAGGTCCTGTACCATTGGAGTAAAGTTATCTGTTGATTCTGCTGTTGAGTGGCCATAGAAGTAGTTTCCACCAGCGTATCCCCACTTAAGACGGATATCAACATCTGTATCTGCACCACCAATACCAAGACCACCACATTTGTAGCCTGGGAGGAGCTGTTTAACTTTCATTCCGTCTACATCAACATAGTGCCATGTTTCGCCTTCAACACCCCATTTACAGAGTGTATAAGCTTCTTTTGAGTAGAACATCCAGTCTACAAAGCGCATCAATTTAATAAGTCCATCTTCTCCAAGATCGTCTTTTGCTTTTGTTGCAATCATAACACCACATTCAAGACGGCTTGTTTCTGCAAGATTCTTGTTTGTTCCAGATGGGTAAGCTGTTACATAAACTTTAGCTGCATCTCCCTGGATTTTAGCAAGAGAAGCGATATCGTTAGACATTGTTGAACGGTTTGTTGATTTGATTACTGTCTGTCCATTGTAGAACTTGTTGTTAGCAACATCATCGCTCTGTGTGAAAGTTTCTGGATCGAGAATTCCATCTTTTACGAAGCTGTTAGCAACAGAGATGAATTTTCTATAATCAGCACTTACTGAAGAAGAATAGAATTCTTTTTTATCCTGATCAAACTTAATACCACCGTTTGAACCTTCAATAGCCCAACCAGAAAGTACATTGTAAGATGCACCCATGAGTTTAAGGAGGTTACCACCTGAGCCTTTTCCTGATTCACCACACCAGAGATCAGACCAGATATAATCACTTTCTTTACAAAGACCTGCACCTACCATGTATTTTTTTACACCAAGGAGAACATCGTGCAATGATTCCCATGTCCAGTCTTTTTCGAGTTCACGGATGTTGTAACCAGCAGCTTCAAAAATATCTTCACGAACCATGATTGTGTAGTCCTGTAAAGCAGCCTGATGCAAACCTGGGAGACGGTAGAATTTACCATCGCTCTGGCGGATTGTATCCAAATCTGGTTCCATCTTGTAGTTTTCTACGAAAGCTGTGAAGTTTGGCATGTACTGTGTGTAGTCAGAAACTGCAATTACACCGCCACCTGCTACATACTGATCTTCTGAATATACTTTTGGGATAATATAAGTAGAAGAACCTGAGTTGATTGCCAGGTTGATTTTCTGATTGTAGTCACCAGAATCGTAAGAAGTGATGTCGAGATGAACATTTGTTAAATCTTCGATTTTCTTAAAGATACCTTCCGACTTCCAGGTATCCTGCATTGCATACCATGATGCATCACTGAATGAAATTGTGTAGTTTACTTTTTCATCAGAATGGAAAGTTTTTTCTGCGCCATATGAGTAGCCTTTAGCTTCTCCCGAACTCTTAGAATCTGCTTTTTTTCCGCCACAAGACATAAATAAAGCCGATACACATGAGATTGCAACTAATGCTGTTACAATTTTTTTCATTTTTTATCCTCCTTTTTATGATAAAAAAACTTTTTATTATTCCTTTACGCCACCAAGCATCATTCCCTGTACATAATATTTTTGTACAAACGGATAGATACAAATGATTGGTAAAGCCATAAGAACCATAGAACAAGACTTAATATTTGCTGCAATCTGCATTTTTTCTGCATCTACCTGTCCAGGATCTGCCGAAGTAGAAGCACCTGTAATGATAGTGCGCAAATAGTAAGCAACCGGCCACATTTCCTTTTTATCCAGATAAAGGAATGAGTTATACCAGTTATTCCAATAACCAACTGCATTAAAGAGAATCATTGTTGCAATAATTGGCATTGAAAGTGGAATTACAATCTGAATTAAGATTCCAATTGGAGAAAGTCCATCAATTTCTGCAGCTTCTTCCAGTTCCTTTGGAGTTCCGCTGAAGAAAGACTTCATAAGAATAATGTAATAGGTACTTAAAAGTGATGGCATGATAAAGCCCATAATTTTGTTAACCAATCCTAATTTACGCATAAGGATGTAGTTAGGAATAAGACCGCCACCAAAATACATTGTGAAAATGATAAACTTTAAGAAGAATTTACTGCCTTTCAACTCTGGCTTTGAAAGTGGATATGCTATACAACAGCTGAGAACAATAGACATAATTGTTCCGAGGATTGTATAAATCAAAGTGTTCAAATAACTGTGGGCAAATTCACCTTTTTTAAGAACCGAAATATAAGTTGAAATATTAAATCCTACAGGAAGAAGAGTTACTTTTCCCTGCATAATTGCCTGTTCAGAAGAAAAACTCTGGGCAACCAGATACAAAAATGGATACAAAGTTACAACACAAACAAAAATCATGATGATTGTGTTGAATACCTTAAATAATGTATAACCTGCTGATTCTCTAATTTTACTACCTGCCATATTTTCCTCCTACCACAAACTTGAGCCAGATACTCGTTTAGAAACTCTGTTAGCACAAGTAAGAAGAATAAGATTCAACAAACCTTCAAACAGGTTAACTGCAGTTGCATAACTGTAGTTGCCGGAACCAAGACCAAGACGGAATACAAAAGTTGAAATAATATCTGCAGTTTCATAAGTCATTGGATTGTAAAGCAGGAATACTTTTTCAAAGGCTGCTCCAGAACCAATCAATCCACCAATATCAAGAATCAACAAAGTTGCAATTGTTGGAAGAATACATGGAATTGTTACATGGATAATTCGCTGGAAATGAGATGCACCATCAACTTCTGCGGCTTCATACAAACTTGGATTAATATTTGAAATTGCTGCAAGATAGAGAATTGTCCCCCATCCAAGGCTCTGCCAGATTCCTGAAATAACAAAGATTGCAGGAAACCATTCCGGACGGGCAATAAAACTTACTGTCTGCATTCCCATTGCTTTAAGCATGGCATTGATTGGACCATTTGTACTTAAAAGCTCACGAATCATACCGGTAATAATTACCATTGAAATGAAGTGTGGGAGATAAGAAACGGTCTGAACAAATTTTTTCCAGTGAATATTTTTAATCTCATTTAAGAGAAGTGCAAAAATCAAAGTAAGTGGGAATCTGAACAAGAGATAAAGCAGATTTAAACTTAAAGTATTTCGGAAAGCGCGCCAGAAAGACGGATCGCGAATAAATTGACGGAAATATTTGAATCCACTCCATTCATCACCAAAAATACTGTGTCCAGCTCTATAGCGACGGAATGCAATAATATTTCCAGCCATTGGGATATAGCGGAAAACAATGTAATAAATAACTGGTACAAGCATTAACGCATAATACTGCCAGTTACGCTTCATGTAGCGTTTGAATGCAGCACTTCTAGAGCCTGCATCAGACTTTTTGACATCATTCATATCTTTTTTACCTTTTTACATACTAGTATACTAGTCCATTAGTATATTAATATGATATCCTAGATAACTAGGAAGTCAAGTTTAAAATATTTACAAAATCTATTATGATGTTCTGAGGAAATTGTATTTATGAAATTTGAAGATAAAATGGATAAAGAATCCAACAGAGATTATGCTTACCGTGTTATTCACGATAATATTATCAATCTTGAACTGAAACCTGGCAGTATGATCAGCGAACAGGATTTGGCAGATGAACTGGAAATTTCCAGAACCCCTGTTCATGAAGCTCTTCAGGAATTAAGCAAAACAAAGATTATTGAAATTTTTCCACAGAAAGGAAGCCTTGTTAGTCTGATTGATATGAAGCTGGTAAATGAAGGTCGTTTTGTCCGCTCTACCCTTGAAGCACCAATTACAGAACTGGCATGTCAGCTGGCAACTTCTGAAGATATTCAGCGTCTGGAAGAAAATTTAAACCTCCAGGAATTCTATATTAAAAAACAGAATCTGGAAAAAATTCTTGAACTGGATGATGATTTCCACCGCTACATGTATCAGATTGCAGACAAAATGCAGACCTACATAATGGTAAAAAATATGAATATCCATTATGACCGTTTCAGACAGTTGAAATTACATGTTTCTACAGCATTTCCTCTGGTAGATGAACATAAAGAAATTCTTGATGCAATTATTGCAAAAGACTGCACTGTAGCAAAAGATTTAGTAATTGCCCATTTAAGCAAAATCAATGCGGATGAAAAAGAATTACGTAAAGCTTACGGTCAATTTTTTAAATAATTGAATTATCTGTCTGTTTTGTAAATTAAAATACCTTCTTGAAAAGGCTTTGAAGAAATTCAAAGCCTTTTTCATTTTTTTTTAAATTTTTTTTCTGAAAAATGGTCCGAAATCTCTCTTTAAAAACTATTAATAGGGTGGGAAGTTTATTCTTTCTGAATATTAATACCAGGGAGTTGCGTATGTATGTACCAAAAAAATTTAATCATGCAAAAAGACATTCAATGAAAAAACAAGGCATTGACTGTGACTTTGGAAAAACTGAAAAGAAAAATTCTACTGTGAAGAAGGATCCTTTTGAGCCTTCGTTTGTGGAAGAACACATGAGAATGTTGTCGGACAAGGGTCGCTCTGCCGTGAGACAAGGTGAAATTCACTTTGAACAGGATGGCTTTATGTTTGATTGTATTCCTTTGACAGAAGAGGAGACCGAAGAAATGTTCAAGAAAAAAGAAAACATGCGGGTGTTGAAAGAGGGAGAAATTCCGGAACTAGGTGTATGGTACAGAGATCTTTAGGTTTGTGTTGATTAGCCGAATGTTATAAAACAACGGTAATAATTATCTTTGATTTTATAAATTCGTCTGATGTGATAATTCCGAAATGATTCTTTGAATTTCTGAATTTGCTGGTTATCTGGAAAATCTTGTTCCATCTTAACCATCAGATCCAGGGTGTCGGTTTTGTCATAAACAATCATATTGTAGTTATCCAGTATTCCTGGGTACCACATAAGACCAATGTATTCACCGTACTCTTCGATTCGACTGTCATAAGCTCTGGTTTCTGCATATCTGGTGATTTGTTTTTCCATTTCTGGAAATTCAAAATGAAGAGCAATCCGCTCGGAAACATTAAACCTGAATATAAAAAAACAGGAAGCTAATACTA